>DAOWID010000127.1 GCA_030641115.1 Planctomycetota bacterium
AGAAAAATCGGTTGTGCTGGAAAAGGCAAAGCATATAATTAGTATCTATTGTGGAAAACCGAAACTCGCAATGTCAGCCCTGCGAAAGCAGGGGTCTACGGCGAAAAAACTGGATTCCTGCTTTCGCAGGAATGACAAATGCTGTTTCCGCAACAGGAACTAATTAGAGTTAAAATGGGCTCGGTTGCAATTCACTACAAGATCAAAACTTATGGGAAGGTTGAAATGATGATATCGGATAGAATCTCCAGTTTGATAGGGCGGGCTGCAATTTGCCTGCTGCTTTTGACTGCCGGTTGTACACGTTTTGTCAAAGAGCCCGTTGAACCTAAGATCGAACACGAAGAGACAGCGCCTACCGCTGTCGTACCGCCCGCGGAAGAAACCATCAAGCCAAAGGTCGAGCCGAAAGAGCAGGTACAAAAAGTCGTAACAGAATCTCCCAAACCAGACGAGCAAGTGCCGGAAGCGGTAGTAGAGACTGTCAAAATTAAAGTCGAAGCCGAAAAGCCGGTGCCCCAGATCCCGGCGGCGGAAGCAGTCACCTTGGCGTTGAAGTTTACGCCCCAAGATTTAACAACTTACAGGGTAATATTAGAAGCGGACAGGAGTGTTACATGGGAGGGTCCGCAGCCGGAGAAGCCCGCTGCCTTTAGGGGCGGCCATACCGGCTACAAAGCTGAACTAACCTTCGCCCAACAGATACAGAGCGTGGACGATAAGGGCAATGCGGTTACGGAGATTACGATAAAAGGGCTGAAGTACGTAGCTAAGGTTAGAGACAGCGTTACTCTTGACTTCGACAACTCAAGAGAGACAGACAAGGGTAATGCCTTAGCCAAATTAGTCGGGCAAAGCTATACTATAGGAATCTCACCTGCGGGTCAAGTCACAAAGGTTATCGATATGAGCAAGGTGCAAGCTGCTGTCAAGGGCATTGCTTCGAGTCACAAAACCGCATTAGCTTCGGCAGATGCGATAAAGCAGCGTCACTCGATTCCGGGCATGCCGAGTGCCGACAAAAATCAATTACGCCCAGGTGACAGTTGGAGTAGTGTAAGGACCTTCGATTTCCAAATGATGGGCTTCAAGTCATACGAAAAAGTGTATAAGCTCAAAGAAATCAAGGACACAGATAACCGGCAGATTGCTGTCGTCGAGATGGAGGCTATCCCATCTGCCGAGATGGCTGAGGAGCTGCACAAAGAACAGGCAACGGGCCCATTCTCGAAGATGTTCGACAATAGGGAAACGTATACGGGCAAGCTAAGTCTGGATTTGACTGCCGGCAAAGTCCAAGAATGCCTCGAAAAACTGCTGACCGAATGGGTTGTAGTCGACTCCGACCCAAAAGATGACCAAGAACCTGCTGCGTTGAAAATGGCTGCCATTCGTTTCTACCACATCAAGAAACTTGATTGAAAGGATTCAAATTGAAAGCTGTGCAAATAATCTTTCTGGCCATTGTCTTGAGTATTGCTGCCGGGTGCCATCCGAGAATTGTACAAAGAGAGTCACTGCGCGAGGGGCAACGACTGTTGAGCGTCGATTTCCAGGAAGGTCAGACTCTAGAATACAAGTTTGTCTCCAGCAGAGAGACACAAATTATCTGGGACCCGACAAAAAGTGCGTCCAAATCGGAGGGCGCGGCCAACAAATTCACTGAGTTAATGGAGATGGTGGTCGCCTATACGCCGGTCGAATTGGACCCATACGGCCTTACAACTGTCAAGGCGACCTGCAAATCGGTGAAGGTGACGCGAACAAGAATTCCCAGAGGCCGACCCACAGGAAAAGATGCCGTAGAAAGTCTTGCAGGCAAAACGTACACTATTACCGTCGGCCCTTCCGGCAAAATAGAGGATGATTCACAATTAGATGAATTGATCCGCGAGATCGGCAAAAAGGTTTTCCAGACGGACGCCACAAGAGGGAGAATTAAACAACCGGACATGATAGGTGACTTCGTCGCCAGTCAATGGTTTCTGTGGGATTCGGTTTCCAGTATAGAAAAGGCCTCCGAGGGTGTATCAGTTGGCCAAAGCTGGCAGTCGAAACTGTCGGTGCCTACGCCGATGGTGATGCGAAAAGCAAGAGACGTCACCTACAGCCTTGCTGAAGTCCGCAAGAGCGAAAAAGGACAGATCGCTGTAATACGCAACTCCTACACGCTGGCCAAATCGGCTCCGAGGAGTTGGCCAATACCCTATTCCGGCAAATTTCGGGTGAGCGGGCCGTTCGGTTTTCTCAGAGGCTATAAGGTTCTGAGCTTAGCGGGCGAAGGTGAAGAACTGTTCAATATCGATGCCGGCCGAACCGAGCAGTACAACCAGCAGTACCAAATCGAAATGCAGGCATCATTGCCAATGCCTATCGGCGCAAATCCACGGATAACTATCAAACAGAATCTAACAATGCAGCTTCTGAAATGATTAGTAACTGGTGAGTGCTGAGTGGTAATTGACAAATCATTCAGCCAGTTACCATTTAACCAGCTACGATGAGACTACGGAGGTAATAGCAGATTGGAAAGTAAGAACCTGTGGGCACCGTGGCGAATTAAATACATTCAGGGCTTGAGTCCGCCTGCCGACGGACCTGAGGCGGAGTGTTTTATCTGTCATGATCTTCAAAGCCCACAAGACGACGATAAGAACCTGGTACTGTGGCGAACAGCCAAAAGCATCGTCATACTGAATCGCTTTCCCTACAACAACGGCCATTTGCTGATAGCACCGGCTCGGCACATCCCCGACCTTGAGCAGGCAGCCGACGAGGAGCTTCTTGAGATGATCAAGCTGGTCAGAGAATCGCAAAAAGCCCTGCAGTTGGCGATAAAACCGCACGGGTTCAACGTCGGGACGAATTTCGGCCGATGCGCCGGAGCGGGATTGCCCGGCCATCTGCACGTCCATATCGTGCCCCGGTGGGACGGAGATACAAGCTTTATGAGCGTGTGCAGCGATACCGATGTTATCAGCCAAAGTCTGATAGAGCTGCTTGAGCAATTAAGACAGGTAAGCAAAGAACATAACCTTCCCTGTTTATAAAATAGAATAAGCCACAGAGGACACAGAGGTGCACAGAGAAAAAAAGATTAAAATATATCCTCTGAGTTCTCCGTGCTCTCTGTGGCAAAAAGAAAGTTATGTCGAGTGAACTTGCTGATTACGCAGTCAGTGAACAGGCCAGCCGGGGCCGAGAGTTTGCGGAAAAGCCGCACCCGTACCGCTCAGACTTCGAGCGTGACCGCGACCGAATAATCCACTGCTCAGCGTTTCGCCGACTGGAAGGCAAAACGCAGGTCTTTACCCCCGGCCTGGACGACTACTACCGCACACGCCTTACGCATAGCATCGAAGTTGCGCAGATAGGTAGGACCATCGCAAAGGCACTTCGGCTAAACGAGAGCCTCACCGAGGCGATATGTCTGGCACACGATTTGGGACACCCGCCGTTTGGACACGCGGGCGAACAAGTCCTTAACGATTTGATGACCGAATTCCACGGCTTTGAGCACAACCGACAGGCATTGCGAATTGTCGAGTTGCTCGAACATCCGTATCCGGATTTTGCCGGCCTGAACCTTATCTATGAGACCCGACTCGGATTGGCCAAGCACCGAAGCCCTTACGATAAGGCACAGGACGACCAGGGCGAAGCCCTGGACTTGGAACCCGACTCCGTCGGATTCAATGAACACAACTGTTCTCTTGAAGGGCAGATTGCATGTATAGCCGACCGCATTGCGTATGACTGTCACGATCTTGAAGATGGAACCAGGTCTGGTCTGATTAGCGCGGAGCAATTGCAGGATTTAGAAATAGTCGCTGAGGCAGAAAACCGGCTAAACGCTAAGGGAATGACCGACCAAACCATCCGCAGGACAAGAACTGCAAAGTCAATAATTGATAAACTTGTCGGAGATTGTATTGATACGAGCAAGAAGACATTAAAGACGAAAAACATAAGAACATTGGCTGAAGTATGCGGCAAGCGCGAGAACTTGATTGTGCTTTCGACAGAAGAGCAGAACAAACTGGCTGAATTAGAGGCGTTTTTACTGCAGAGTTTTTATCGACATGAATCGCTGCTGAAAACAGCCGCAAAGGTCAAATGCTGGCTTGAGCAGCTCTTCGAAAAGCTCTGTCAAAAGCCGGAATTGATGCCCAGTTACTTTCAACGGTTTATACCGCAGCAAAGCCTCCAGCGGACGGTATGCGACTACATCGCCGGCATGACGGATAGATTCTGCCTTAAAATGCTTGAAGAGATTTAGCCACGAGAAGGCACAAAAGGATGACCCCTGCCGCTCGCGGCAGGGGTCATTGCGAGGAGCAAAGCGACGTGGCAATCTCAACTTTGTCATTCTGAGCGAACCGAAGAATCTATTTTTAGCCATCAATAAACACTAATTGAGACCGACTTTCTTGACACGGATTCACACAGATTTACACTGTTTTGACCCCGTTAGAAAAACGCAAGGTGCCCTTCTCATGGGGCAGGCGGACACCTTTAATTCTGCCCTCTGTTCATCTGCAGCTTCGGCCTCCTTTTTCTTCTTCGGACGGCCCGGTGGTCATGAACGAGGCCTGAAATAGTAGACGTCCTCAATTATTCCTTACGAGTTGTTGTATTCGGAAAGGACTGTGGCCAGGCGATCCAGTGATGCTGCTGTTCGTGGGCAGAGCCATTTCCAATTCCGATTTTTATACCGTTTGCCAAGTGATACAAGACCCGCTATTAGCTTAGACAATTCTCTAATAGACTCAATATCTGTGACGGATAGCTCGACTTCAATGTGAGATCGATTGTCGAAAGTACTGACTTTGCCTCCTTTGGATTGCACGAGACTCCTAATAGTGCTATTAATCGGTGCATTGTTACTCAATGAAAGCTCAAAACGATCTTTATCTATAACTCGCACAAAGATCCCACAAAACGAATCGTGAGAATCCTTATCTGACTGATCATCAACCTTAAAAGGATAGTCACCCGAAATATCCTTTATTCGCTTATCGCCGAAGCCGCCATACTTCGCATACAAGAAACGTTTCAGAGGTAATGACATTTTGCTCTCCTATGATACTTGCAGATAAAGCATTACTCAGTCTTTTCTTAATCGCACCTCTCCTTTTTCTTCTCCGCACGGCCTACTGGCCATGAATCCGAATTAAACGTCTCCGGTAGATTTTTCTCTCAAAATCCCAACTCCCGCCTGTCCCCACAAGTCTCTGGTGGGCAGTTGTTCTGTTTCTGATCTTAGCTGGTCCGCTCAAAGTTCTTCGTTGTCATTATACCCATGCTCGGAAATAAAGACAAAAGAAAATTGGTAACTGGTAATTCGTAATTGGTAATTGGTAATTTCCCGGCGTTCTCGGCGGTTAATCCGCATTCCCCTCGTGCCTTCGTGCCAGGCTCGCAGCGCTGCGGCCTATTCACTACTTCGGTCGTTTGAGCACGTAATCGGTCTCTTCCCAGTCGACCAATTCCCAGCCTTCCTTGCCCAGCTCATTTAATTTTGCCTCAAGCTTGTCGCGGTAGCCGCGCGATTCTCTGCCGCTCAGGCGAAACGCCCGATACTCCCACTGAACTTTCGCTTCGTCCTGCCCGGCCTGGACGAACACTGTCGTCAGCATCGAGCCGGCTATCACTGCAACCACAACCAGCCACAACCATTTGCGATTCATCATAGCTCCTTTCGATAATCTCAATATCCCATAGACAACCATTTAGTATAGACTATCCCCCGCCAAAATCCACCCCCCACTCTTGCATCGCGATCCATCAGGGCTGTGGCCCAAATAATCCGTGAAATCTGGGGTTAATCCGTGTCTAAAGAGCCTATTTCTGCGTTAAACTGGGTAAAAAATTCGCGAATTTTCAATCAAAAATGCAGATAGTTGGAAGGTAAAATCGCAAATTTGAAATTTTTTTTTACTCCTTTTCTGACAACGAGTTACTCCTGTCTATCCCGTCAGGAAAGCCCGAATTTTCGCATCATTCGTGCAGGTCCGTCCAATAGTAGAGGCGCGCCTTTCGGCCTCGGCATAAAGACGGCCAAAATACGAAAAGACAGCCACAGAGGGCACGGAGAGCACAGAGTCGATGAGAAAAAAACCTGAAAAACAAGATCAAATAGGTTACCTCGGTGTCCTCCTTCGACCCTTCGGCGAGGCTCAGGGCAGGCTTTTTTGCTCAGGACGGCGTCTGTGAACTCTGTGGCCAGAACCCAATATTGAAATCCTCCAAATCCGTGTAATCTGCGTAATCTGTGGTTCCATTCACCTCGGAGGGGTAAATCAAAGCAGCCGTTCACATTCCTGATTGGCTCGAATGCATGCTCGTTTGGCCGGTGCTTTTGTATCGGCGGCTGCGGTACGGGTATGCGTTTCGGCTGATTCGCATGGCGCAACCGAGGTATGCAAAGGTGGACCCGGCTGATTACAAGCGACTGCGAGGATACGAATGGCTTGCAAGAAAAGGAAAGAA
>DAOWID010000062.1 GCA_030641115.1 Planctomycetota bacterium
GATCAAAGCCTGCCCTGAGCGCAGCCGAATGGGTGCGGAATGACAACCTCTAAAATCAAATTTGACAGACTAATAGGGTGACCCGGCCTAAGGTACGTGGAGCGTGACTACCACCGGAGGTGAGACAGAAACCGCACAGTCGTTGTCGCTTGCCTTTGCTGTGATCGTATAGTTGCCCTCAAAAGGCACATCCGTGTCACCCCACCAGTACCATTGGTACCGCCAACCGCCCGGCCCCTCTGTGACTGAACAACCACGGGACCTTGACGAGCCGTTGCTCCTGTAGCTCATGGTCAATCTCACCGAAGCCGGCGTAGCTACCTCTGACCGCTACGCCGTTGATGAGCTGAAATGTTGCCATCTGGTCGCCGGGCATGACGCCTGCGCCCTGATCCGGCTTGTAGATGCCCTGGCAACCCGTATCTCGACGGGCTTTAGCATCGAATTGGCATCGGCAAGAGCATCTTGAAGGTAGTTGTGCGCATTTTCCCAGGATGACCCGTCGTTCGCGCCGATAGCGTCGGCGTCAACGTGGATGACTTGTCCCTCGGCTGCGGGCAGAATCGCCAGAATGAACACAGTAGTTCTCAGCAATATTTTTTGATTTGCACATTGGCTCATTTGTATCCCTCTCACAAAGAGGCTGCACGATATATTGGCACGCGAATTGCGCTTGACGGGGCCGGTGACTGCGGCTATTGTTGCAACAATTATCCGGATGGACTGGACACGCAGCCAGACTTGAAGCAAACGAAGGGATATATCGGGCTGCCGGACCACGGAAGTCGGATCGATTTTCGCTACATTAAAATCACGGGACTTTGAAACCGGAGTTTATAAGTAATTGTTCAAGCACATAAACTAATCGAAAGGGGTTATTGATGGAAAACAAGGCAAGGCCAAAGAAACGAGAGCTGTCGCGGCGCCGTTTCATCAAGACGTCAGGGGCGGCTGGCGCAGCGGCGCTCTTGTGGAGCACCGGACGAGTCTTTGCCGTAGGTTCCGACAAGATTCGCGTTGGGCTTATCGGCTGCGGCGGCCGAGGCACGCATGATACGACGAAATGCCTCAGCTCGACGGAGAACGTAGAGCTTGTCGCGATGGGCGACCTGTTCGAAGAGCGCTTGGACAGGTCACTAAGACGCTTTAAAGAAAAATTTCCTGAGAAAGCAAAAGTGACCGAAGATACCTGCTTTGTTGGTTGGGACGCCTACAAGAAGGTGGTTGCGTTGGATGATGTGGATTTGGTGATACTGACGGAACCGCCACACTTTCGGCCTGGGCATCTCAAGGCTGCCATAGAGGCGGGCAAGCACGTGTTTATGGAAAAGCCCGTTGCCGTGGACCCGGTCGGCGTTCGCTCGGTCATCGCGTCATCGGAACTGGCGGATAAGAAAAATCTGACGATAGTTGCCGGTACGCAGATGCGCCGAATATCGCATTTGGTGGAAGGTATCAAGAGTATTCACGACGGCAGCATCGGTGAGATTGTGAGCGGCCAGTGCGTCAGACTCGGCGGCGGGATGTTGGGCTGGGGACAAAAGGAACGACAGTCAGGCTGGTCCGACATGGAGTGGCAGCTTCGCCGCTGGCTCTTTTTGACGTGGCTCTCTGGGGACTTTATCGTCGAGATGCACGTCCACAACTTAGACGTAATGAACTGGGCTCTTGATGCCCATCCGGTCCAGTGTGTTGGCATGGGCGGTCGCCAGGTGCGAACCGCTCCGGAGTACGGCAACGTTTATGACCATTTCGCGGTGGAGTACGAGTATCCGCAAGGCGTGCGGATTGAGTATATGGGTACCCAGATTGATGGCTTCAGCAGTCGGAACGACCAACGGCTGGTCGGAACAAAAGGTCAGGCATATACGGACTTCGGTCGGGTCGTTATCAAAGGCCGGAACGAAGTCGAATACGCGTGGGATCAATTCGACCCCTGCCTGCGGCAGCACGCTGACCAAATTGCAGCCATTCGCCAGGGCAAGCGCCTCAACGAAGGCAGGCGCATCGCTGAGAGTACGATGACGTCCATTATAGGCCGAATGAGCGCATACACCGGCAGGGCACTCAAGTGGGACCGGGCGATGAATGCTTCCAAACTGGACCTGAGTCCGCCGAAGTATGAGTTTGGCGATTTGCCGATGAGGTCCGTCGCTATTCCCGGAAAGACACAACTTATCTGAAGGTAAAACGCTTTGTTAAAATGAGTTCTTGTTAAAACGAAAGGAGAACTCTATGAAACGTTATTTTATTGCAGTTGTTATGATGGTCGTGACTGTGGCGTTGTTGACTTCGCCGGCAGTGGCGATGTTAAGGAGTGATGCGCCGGTCGTTCCCAAAGAGAAAGTGATGCTTTGGAACGGCAAGGACTTTACCGGCTGGAAGCTCTTCGTACGCGAGCCTGACCACGATGTTACAAAGACATGGTCGATTAAGGACGGCGTGATCCGTTGCGAGGGCCGGCCGGCCGGCTATATGCGCACGGAGAAAGACTACGCCAACTACCTTTTTCACGTGGAGTGGCGCTGGGTCGGAAAGGGCGGCAACAGCGGCGTTCTTGTTCACACGACTGGCAAGGACACAGTCTGGCCCAAAAGCCTTGAGTGTCAGTTGGCCTCCGGTAGCGCCGGTGACTTCTGGGTCATCGGTGGCGTTGAGGTTGCCGAGCACGCCAAGGGAGGCAAACGTGTTAGAGGGCGCAACGTGAGGAAACTCAAACAGAGCAGCGAAAAGCCTATCGGCCAATGGAACGCTTACGACATTATTTGCAAGGACGACTGGGTAGTAGTGCTCGTCAATGGCGTGCTGCAGAACATCGGAAGCAAGTGCTCGGACAAATCCGGCAAGATCTGCCTCCAGAGTGAAGGCACACCGATTGAGTTCCGCAATATCTATATAGAGCCGCTCGAGTAGACTACCAGCCTTTTGCATTGCCATCAACGAATCGCCTCGTTGTGGCGAGTGGACAACGGGCCGGTTAATTGCGTTAGGTTGTTCCTACTTTGGTGGTCCGCTGCATCGGCTTTGTGGGAAATGATATAGGCTGTCATAAGCGACATTCTACGAATTGTGTCACTTGGCACACGAGGTCAGCTTCTAACAAAACGACTCAGGGAGGGGGAGATTCGGTACTTGCTTAAGTCCGAACTTATTCTGCGCTTAAGACATTCCCACTCCGTGGAAAAAAGTTTTGGTGGATTGTTGTGGGATGTTGGTGTAGAATCCTGGCCTTAATTGAATCTATCGGGTGACAATTCTTTGGAAAGAAAGGTGCAACGATGAACAATTTATCAAGGAATCTGATTAGTTTTGTACCGGCGGTACTAATTCTTGGTGCTGTTGTATCTTTGAATGCAGGCGAGCGGCCCGCATGGAAACCACTTTTTGACGGCAAGAGCCTGGACGGATGGCAGGTGCGTGGCGGAGTTGCAAAGTACCATGTCGAGGACGGGGCAATTGTTGGCTCCACTGTCGAGGGCAGTGCCAATACATTCCTTTGTACGAAGAAGGATTATGGCGACTTTCTACTGGAATTCGAGGTCAAAGTCGACCCCGTGCTCAACTCCGGCGTGCAGATACGCAGCCATGTTTACAAAAAAGACACAACAATCTGGGTATCCAGACGCGGCAGCAAGAGAGAGGTCACTCGCAAAGCGGGGCACGTTTACGGATACCAGGTTGAGATAACCAACGAGCGGGCCGGCTCTTCAGGCGCTATCTGGGATGAGGCGCGAAAAAGTGTATGGCTGTATGATACCTCCGACAACCCCGCTGCCCGTAAGGCCATGAAAGACAACCAGTGGAACAAGTTCCGCGTCGCATGTATTGGTGACTCCATCATGACTTGGGTGAATGACATACTCTGTACCGATTTGAGGGACCCTGTTGACCAGGCTGGCTTTATCGGTCTGCAGGTGCACAGCTTTCGCGGCGATAAACCTGCGCAGGTCCGCTGGCGCAACATCCGCATCAAGGACCTTGGCCGGCACGTGTGGAAGCCTTTGTTTGACGGTAGGTCGCTTGATGGATGGCACATAGTCCCGGGCGGCAAGTGGGAGGTGCGCGATGGCATCATCGAAGGCTCTAATCTCAGCAGTGACAACCGGCATGGGCTTTTGGTGAGCGACAAGCGTTACGGTGACTTCACTGCACGGCTGAAGTTCAAGGCACTGAAGGGCAACAGCGGTTTCTACTTCCGCGTGGACGAGGTAGGAGGCGGAGTTGGGGTTCACGGCTTCCAGGCGGAAATCGACGAAAGCAAAGATATCGGAGGGCTCTATGAAACCGGCGGCAGAGCTTGGGTGGTGCAGCCCAGCGCCGAAGACGTGGCCCGGTGGTTCAGGCCGCAAGAATGGAACGAGATGACGGTCTCGGCACATCGCCAACGTATCGTAGTGCATGTCAACGGGCGAAAGTCAGCGGAATTGAAGAAGGATAAAGGACGTTTGGAAGGTCACCTGGCGTTTCAACTGCACGGCAGCCAGGACATGCACGTGATGTTCAAAGATATTCAAATCTTACTGCCAAAGAAGTGACTTTAGCCAATGCAGTTGCCAGAGAATTTTCGACATTCGGTTTGATTGTTGATCCGACGTACTTGTCTGACTGCTTATGAAGGTTGTGATTGCTGAAAAGTGTGGATTTTGTCATGGCGTTAGAGACGCTATCAACATGGCCGAAAAAGTGCTCACGCAAGAAAAGGACGTTTATAGTCTTGGGCCAATTATTCACAACAGAGACGAGGTAGAGCGGTTGGCAAAAGCTGGGCTAAGAACCGTAGATAAAGTGGAAGAAATTGAGTCAGGGACAGTCATCATTCGTTCGCACGGTGCTGCTCCTGAACAGATAGCAAAGCTCAAAGAAAAAGGCCTCAATATAGTTGATGCGACCTGTGGATTGGTTAAAAGGCTACAACGAATAGCCAGGCAGCTTGAGAAGGACGGCTACAAAGTCGTAATTGTTGGGGATGAAAATCATCCTGAGATGCAGGCGGTGGTTGACTGTGGCAAGGAGATCGTTGTCATTGCCAACGAGTCAGATTTGCACAGATTGCCAAAGAATTCTACATTAGGAGTAGTATGTCAGACTACTGAGAGCCCGGACCATTTTGGTAAAATGCTTGCTGCGATAGCCCGGGACAATTTTAGTGAATTGAAAGTAGTCAATACGTTGTGCAGAGAGGCGATAAAGAGACAGGAATCGGCCGTGCGATTGTGCAAGCAAGTAGACATAATGTTTGTGCTCGGCGGTTTGCAAAGTGCCAACACGCACAGACTGGCGGAACTTTGCAAGAAGCATAACAGTGAAACCTTTCATTTGGAGAATTGGAACGGACTTGACAAAGATTTGCTCATTGGCAAGAATGTAGCGGGTGTTACGGCTGGTGCCTCGACGCCCGAATGGGTGATAGACGAATTTGTAAAAAATTTAGCCGCTTTTGGATATGGCAGTGGCTGAGGTAAGGCTTTTTGGGAAAAGGAGAAAGTGAATGGGTATGAAAAAATCTGACGCTTGGATCCTTGTGTGGGTGCTGGTATTGGCGAGTGGGAATTTGCTTTGGGCAAAGGAGGGGGAAAACACAAAAATATATACGGTATTTGCTTCGGGGGGTGTTCAACATTTTGAATCCGAAGTTTTAAAACCTCTAACGAATGAAGAGCTTCTGCGTAAACTTCGAAGCGAGTGCAATGGAGTAGATTTCGTTGTTGGCTCATTTCCTCATAAAATAGAGCATATAAAAGAAGATTTTGATGGAGTCCTTACTTTTGGTCGTTTAGGAAGGTATTCAATAGCGTTGACTGGGTTGCCTACAATAGTTGTATATAACTTCCCTGAATTTTTGCATATTCCATACGGGTTTTTCTTAAGTAAAGGGAAGATTTTGATTGCTTGTTTAGATAGGGCAAATACCTGTTCGGCGTCTGTTTCTTCATCCATGTTTAAGGATTTAGTAGAAAAAATCAAATTAATCCAAGTTCTAAAAAGGATGAAAGAATCAAGGATATTGGCTGTGACAAATGGGCCACTCACAGATTTTTTCGAGCGTGGAGATATACGCAACGTCTACGAGGGGGA
>DAOWID010000202.1 GCA_030641115.1 Planctomycetota bacterium
GAGAAGTTCCTCCATCGTGAAGCTGAGGGCAGTACCGTCATCCAGCCCGGTCTGGCTATACCTCACGTTGTCGTGGAGGGCGAAAACAAATTCGATATCTTACTTATCCGTGCCCGCGATGGTATTGATTTCTCACATGCCGACGATCCGGTCAGAATTATGTTCGTTTTGGCCGGCAGCAGAGACGAGAGAAATTATCATCTAAGGGCCTTGATGGCTATAGCTCAGATCGCTCAGGAAAAGCAGTTTGAACACCAATGGCTCACCGCCAGAGACACCCAGGCAATAAGAAACCTAATCCTTCTATCTACCCGAAAAAGAGATACGAATCTATAGGTGTATGAAGAGTCCTTTGTCCATCTGGCAAATCGCTGGGCCAGGTCTTCTGGTTCATGCGCGATCTATCGGGCGAAGCCCCACTTTTGATACAATTTCTCAGATACTGATATGACACAGGACCGCGAGCGCCCAAAGCAGATTCTTTTTGGCCACGACCTTGGTTTCGTACCTTTCATTTATGGGTATAAGGTGGACTTCGTTCCCGGCTGTTCTTATGAGCTTGCAGGTGACCCCTATTTGATCGGCAAGGTGTGCGATTGCAATATGGCCCTGTGCGGCTGGGACGGAGGGGCTCACTACGACAATGTCGCTGTCATTTATCCTCGGTGACATGCTGTCACCATCTATATGCAGTGCAAAACTGTCAGGGAATAGCCCGTGAATCTCTTCGCACTGAACGAACTCGACTATTGGTTCTTGTTCCAGCCCACCAACCCGAATAAGATTGGCCTGCCTGGTTTTGACACCATCCATCAATGCCCGCGCCTGCAAATCAATTGACACCGCGCCGTCCACTGAGCCGACAATAGTCTTGCCCATATGTTTTTTCACAAGCTCGTTGAGTTCGGTAATAGCCCTGTTCGGCTTTGGCAGAGATGTCTGGTCCCAGAAATGCACGATTCCTGCGGCGGTACGGCCAAGCACGGGGATCCAGCCAGGCCGGTCCGGCTCAGAAGCTGGGCCCTTGGAATAGACGCTTGTCTCAATGCCTTTCTTCTCACGTAATAGCTCAACAAAAGCCAGAACGGCTTCGGTCAGATCGGGATTGTGGGTAAACAGGCTATCCAGTTTTCGCAGGAGTGCGGCATTTGCCGCAAATGCGAAATTTTTTTCGGCGGTGTGGCCTGTCAGCAACCATTCCAAATCCGCGCCCGTAACCTCGCACATTTTCAGCAGGATGTCAATTGGGGGAACCCTGTCGTTTTCGTAATAGCTGTAAGTAGAAGCACTTACGCCCAAGGCCCGCGCAAATTTGCTCTTGCCGCGGCTGCCTGCATACTGCTGGCGGAGTTGTCTGACCCGCTCAATCATCGCTTTTTCGTCAAAATGCTTCATATTTTCGCCTTAATACGAAATTTCAGTTGCAAACTTTCGCATTTATATTAAAACCAAAAGAAGACTTTGCTCTCATAGCGCAAATTTTAGACGCGAATGTGAATTTCGTCAAGAAGGAGATTGCAAAAAAATGACAAAATCCAAAAGAAAAAAGGCGAAAGCGGCGATTTCAGCAAAAGAAGTCGGCAAAAGCCAGACAAAGGCAGCGGAATATGTCGGCCACCTTTTGGCGCTACACAAGCTGCAAGGGACGCTGCTTAATCGGCTGGACAGGCAAGTTCGGTGAGGGCGAGCGATCGTTAGATGCTCAGCGAGGTATTCGTGTCAAGAATGGGTGTGCGAATACTGGGTCTGTGGACGCATAACTGCGGTTCCCAGAGACGCAACCGTTCACGGCGTATAAGCTGCGTTCTTGGGGTCATTGCGAGGAGTTTTACGACGAAGCAATCTAAAATGTAACGATTTAGATTGCCACGGCCTTTGAAAACAACCACCCGCTATAAAGCTAAGGTAAGAGGCTCGATGCACTCACATTATTACGCTCGTGTGCCCGGATCGGCGAAAAACGCTGTATCGGGCCGGGCCAACCGGTCCCATACTGGGCCGGTTTAGCCTTATCGCGGGTCGTTGTTTGAAAAAGGCCTCGCAATGACATAAAATGGCATATTTGCCCCGTGAACGGTTACCCAGAGACGTTATGGCTGGCAAGGAAAGCGAGACGCTCGTCAATGATATCTTGTGATTTTTGATCGGTCAGAGAGATGAAATCAGCCTCGAAGTGGTGTGAGAGGTAGTCAAATCCCAGGTACTGCCACCGGCTGTTACTGAGGTGAGTATTGAAAATGCTGATCTTGCGATCTATGGCTACTTGTTGGAGTACGAGGAGGTTTTGTCTACGTTGGCCTATCACAGTGAGTTTTAGTGCCTATCCGAATAACTTTTGGCAATTACGTGTTATTCCTTCGGCAAGCTCAGAACACCGTCTGAGGCGAAGCCGAAGAATCTGGCCGGTGCACGGATTACAACACGTTCGTACCAGGATTTGCAATGGCCGGATGCTTCGCGTTGCTCAGCATGACAAAGGCTGACGCGTTATCCGGATAGGCTCTTAGGGTGGCTGGCGGGCAAGCTGATTGTGTGCGGACTGTCGAAAATTGACAAGGCGGTTGATTTTTGGTAAAGTGGTAGGTGTAGGCAAAGGGATTGGTAAGTCACTGCGAAGGCAGGAGCAGGGAAATTGTCCTCGCACAGATTATGGTTCGGACCACAATGGAGAAGGGAGCAAGGCATGCTTTCAGAAAATAGGTGTATGATGTCGGTTGCACAGCTTTGCATAGCAGGGTTCTTATGGCTGGCTTTGCTCTTACGGCCTGCAGTCGGCAAGGAAGCAATCTGGATCGAGGGCGAGGATACCAACTACCGTACATCATCTGATTTCATTGAGACGTGGATGGCGGGTCCCTGGTATCACGACAGCGGGCTTGACATGACCCTTCTATCCCCAGGTGTGCCGGGTGTCTCAGATGGCAATTGGCATTCCACTTTCCATGGGGATCCAGACCATTCCTATGATGCCCGCACCGCAACGTACGCCTTTAGCATCGTTGAGGGCGGGACCTACGTGTGGTGGATTCGGCTCAACCCATTGCGCAACCAGAGCGGGGGAGGTAACTACAGCTATAGATACAAACCTCCGCGAGGAAGCTGGACGTCCTGGACGGACTTGGACGTGTCGGAGGCTCGTCGTAACATGATTGATCTGGTCGACCCAGGCATTGACATCCGTTTCATCGCGTGGTGCTTTGGTGGCGTGTTCAACTTCATGCGGGGGGCCCACCAACTGCAGATACGTCTCTCATATCGCCCGGATGACGAGCAGAACCACGGGGGCATCGATGTAATGGCTTTCACGAATTTTCTCTGGGCGCCCGCTGGTGTTGTTCCGCCTGACCCGAATCCGCCGGCGCCTGGGCCGAACGATTGGTTCATGCTGATGGTTGGGCCGGACAAGTTCTCTCAGGATTCAATCATCGACATGAGCTACCTGATCGAGAAACCGGCTGGCGGGCATGGTTTCGTAAGGCAACACGGCAAGGATTTTGTCTGTGAGGACGGCACGCCGATTAAGTTCTGGGGAGTTGATGCCTCAATGGTTGAGACGGTCGAGGCGCAAGAGCGTCAGGCGAGGTTTTATGCCAAGCACGGCATTAACATAGTGCGTCAGCACACCGTGGAGGATGTGTTAGGCACGCTACAGCGCAGTGGAGGTAATTGGCGCTTCGACGCCGAAAAGCTCGACAAGTTCGATAAATGGTTCTCAATCCTCAAGCGAAACGGAATCTACATGACCTGGTCGATCTTCTACCACCACGTGGTTTTGCCGGACGAAGAAATCGATCCGGATCTGTACAGCGAGCTGCCCGACCGCGGTGCGGGCAAAGATACGTACGGTATGGTCACGTTTGTCCAAGAGTATCAGGATTCTCAGTGGCAGTACGCGAGCCTACTACTTAATCATGTCAATCCATACACCGGGTTGGCGTACAAAGATGAGCCAGCGCTGGCGATTGTGGAGACACGCAACGAAGACAGTGTCTTCTGGCACTGGCCGCTCGGTGACAACTTTGTTAGGGGCCAATTCTATCCGAATCACGGGGCCCGGCTCAAATTGATGTGGCAGCAATGGGTCAAGAACAAATACGGCAGCGACACCGCGTTGGCTGCCGTTTGGGGTGCGGGTTTCAAGGATTACAAGGTCTATAACCCGTCTGGCGATCCTTACTATGGCTCGCTCCGTAGCAACCCGGACTCGGTAGACGAGACCAATATGTACATCTACGCCGCATGGGAGATGAGAGCCGATGGCCCATACTTCAATAAGAAGGAAAAGAAGCGGATGGGCGATTTTATTCGCTTCCTGGCCGAGATGCAGCGCAAAACGTACGAGACTTACCAGCAGCGGCTGCGAGACCTGGGCTACAAGGCAGTGACAGTGAGCACGGCGTGGAAGGCCGGTGGTCCGGCGGCCTCGGCGGCCAATCTATGGACCGATGATGTCATGGGGGCCATCGACCGGCACAATTACTTCGGCGGTGGCGCTGGCGGGCACAATATTACAACGGGCTCGGTCAATAACGATACGCACATGAACAAGCCCAGCCGGGCAATCCTGTCCAGCGGTCTGTGGCAGGTTGAGGATAGGCCATTCATTATGACGGAATGGACTCAGAAGCCGCCCAACCAATGGAAGGCTGAGATTGCTCCACTGATGGCCTTCTATGGGATGGGCTTGCAGGGCTGGGACGCGTCGTATCAGTTTGCCGGCTCTCGCTCCTATATGGGCAATGGCTGGCCGAGTATGAGATCCTACGTTACCGAAACGCCGCACTACATCGGGCAATTCCCGGCGCTGGCATACGCGATTTATAACGGCCACTTTGACGAGGGTGATATTGTCTCGGCGCGTCGGCTGTCAACCGATGAGGTCTTTGCCGGCGTGGATGCGCTGCAGCAGGAGTATGGCCTGGTTGGCTACGATGAGAATGAACTATTAGCCCACGGTGATACGCCCGTCGAAGCGCTGGCAATAGGCCGCGTGACGCTCAAGGTCAAAGATGGACAGGAACCATCGTATCTTGCCGACCTGTCCACCTGGTGGGACAAGTCCGCACAAACCGTCCGAAGCAAAAGCGGCCAACTCACCTGGGACTATGGAAAGAAGGTTGTCATAGTCCATTCCAAAAGGACACAGGGTGTTATTGGTTTTGCTGGAGGTGGCAGGTATGATTTGCCCGGCGTGACCGTTGCGGATATCGCCACGCCCTTCATTAGCCTGCTGTTCACGCCGCTGGACAATCGTCCACTGATAGCGTCCGGGCACATCCTTATCACTGCTATGGCGCAGGACAAACAGTATGGCACGCTCTACAACGCAGACGGGACCGAGCTAATCGAAAGGGGTGGTCCTCCTTTGTTACTTGAGCCGGTGCAGGCGACAATCACACTCAAGGGTGGTCCTGTGAAGTCGGTGAAGGTGGTGGACGTCTACGGCGTGCCAACAGACCAGCAGGTCGAACGCACCGATAATACCTTCACAATCGATGGGCGCTACGCCACATATTATTACGAGGTAAAACGCTCTGTTGAGTGTGAGCAGGCAAATGTTGACGGAGTGGACCCGGTCGATCTTGGAGATTTTGCCGTCCTTGCGGGAGGTTGGCTGCTCAGTGGTCTCGGTCTGCGGGGCGATATCAATGCGGACGAGAACGTAGGTATGTGGGACCTGGCGCAATTAGCATGGTATTGGCTGGAGGATTGCAGCGAGCTCTGAGCTATTTGGCAAGCTCGTCCGGAGAGTTTTTCTTGACGGAAGGGTGGTCGATTTGGTATAAATAGACTTGCCAAGTTCTCCGGATTTTGGCTTTCTGATTTGCCGGCTCAGAGTGTTTCCGAGGAGTTGAATCATGCGAGGAAGGGACTGAAATGATAATTTTGTGCCTTGGAATCAGGATCTTTGCATCTCAAGAGTCGCTTGTACATGTATTTTTAACCTTTTTGAAGGAGGAAGTATCATGAGGACTCGAGTAGTTTGGTTGACGGCAGCTTTTTTCATAGTATTCATGGGATTCAGTCCAAGCCACGCGCAAGACGTCGTAAATCTACTGGTTAACGGTGGCTTTGAGGACGGTGTTGTTGATCCGTGGTACGAATATGGTGGCGCTACCTTGGAAGTGGTTCAGCAATTGGTGGGCGCGACGGTTCCCGAAGACCCGATTGAGGGAGACTATTGTCTGCACGTTGTGGTTCCCAACGCAGGCGCAAATATGTGGGATTTTGGCCTAAAGCAACCAGGCCTTGTTTGGGAAGCAGGCAAGAAATACACTCTTTCGGCCTTTGTCAAGTGTAATGAAGGCACACTGGATATCAATTTCAAGAACGAACTGGACCAAGATCCATACACGGCATACGGTGAGCAGACCTTCACCATGACCGACGAATGGACAGAATTTTACATAACATCTTCAGTTTTTACTGAGGAAGTGAATCCAGGAGCCATCACATTCCACATAGGTTTTGACGCTGGTGATTTCTGGATAGATGGCGTAAGATTTTACGAAGGCGACTATGTCCCATCAAAGACATTCTCCGAATTCGCTGCGAGCCCCAGTCCTGATAATGAGGCAGATGACGTGCGTCAGGATGTGGTCATGAGTTGGGCGCCGGGCGAGTTTGCCGACACGCACGACATATACTTCGGCACCGTTTATGACGATGTCAGCGGCGCCAGCAGAACCAATCCGTTGGGCGTACTGGTCGGTCCGAACCAGGACGCCAACACGTATGATCCTGAGAATCTTCTCGAATTCGGACAGACCTACTACTGGCGGGTCGATGAAGTCAGCGCGCCACCCGACTCCACAATCTTTAAAGGCATGGTCTGGAGCTTTACGGCTAAGCCCTTTGCCTATCCGGTTGAGAATATCACTGCTACCGCTTCCAGCTTTAATAGCCCAGAGGAAGGACCTGAAAACACCATCAACGGCTCGGGACTGGATAGCAGTGGCTTATTGCACGACAACGATTCCGAAAATAATATGTGGCAGAGCAGCCCAGACGGAGCTCAGCCGACCTGGATCCGGTATGAGTTCGACAAGATTTACAAACTCCACGAGATGTGGGTATGGAACTTCAATGAAAGTTGGGAGCCATACGTCGGTGTAGGGTTCAAAGATGTTACCATTGAGTATTCGCTTGACGGCAACAATTATACGAAATTCGGGACTACTCATGAGTTTGCCCAGGCCCCCGGTACGGATGATTATCCACACAACACCCCTATTGGTCTTGGCGGTGTAGTAGCACAGTACGTCAGGCTTACGGCTAACAACAACTGGGGGGACGACATCCTGAAACAATATGGTCTAAGCGAGGTCCGCTTCTTGTACGTACCGGTGCGTGCAAGAGGGCCTAATCCAGCTTCTCCGGCCACAGGTGTGCATCCGGATGTGACACTTAGCTTCAGAGCGGGCAGAGAGGCAGCCTCTCACAAGGTGTACTTTAGTACCAGCAGGCAGGCGGTGATAGAAGGTACTGCCTATGTTGGTGCAGTGACCGAGGCTACCTACGACGCCGGGACGCTTGATTTAGATGAGACTTACTACTGGAAGATTGAGGAAGTCAATGAGGCTGAGACCCCCACCACCTGGGAAGGGGACGTCTGGAGCTTTACGATAGCCGAGCGTCTTATTGTGGACGATTTTGAGTCCTACGGCGATGGGATTGAACCTGGGCCGCCTCCACCACCCGGTAACAGAATATGGTATACCTGGAAAGACGGAGTCGGCTGGGAGACCCCGCCGCCCGGCTGGGAGGGCAACGGCACCGGCTCGACAGTTGACCTGGCAACCTCACCCGTTCACGGTGACTTGCAGTCCATACCGTTTAACTACATCAACAACGGTTCGACCGACAAAGCCCTTTATTCGGAGATCGAACGCACGTTTGAACCGCCGCAGAATTGGACCGCCGGACGTGTTAGGTCACTGACGCTGTGGTTCTACGGCACCCCGGACAACGATGCCGGCGCTACTGAGCAGATGTATGTCAAGGTCAACGGCGCTAAGGTCCCATACCCCGGTGATATGAGTGACATAACGCAAGAATCATGGCAGCCATGCGATATCCCGCTGAAAGACTTCAGTGATGCCGGCGCGGACCTGACGAATGTCACGACCCTGGCCATTGGCTTCGGTGACGAGGCCAATACGACGCCTGGCGGTTCAGGTACGGTGTACTTTGACGATATCGGGCTATATGGGCCCAGATGTCTGCTTTCAGGGCGTTCAACCGATTTCGCTAAAGCCGATTACGCCCCAGTCGGCAACCCTTCCGGCGATTGCGTAATAGACTACAGAGAGCTTGAGATAATGGCGCGTGACTGGCTTGCTGAGGATGACATCATTGCGACAACAACGCCCAGCTCGGCTGGTCTGGTCGCGTATTACCCGCTGGACGAGGGGACAGGCACCACCGCTGCTGATGCCTCCGGCAATGGCCACGATGGGACCCTCGGGGGTAACGCAACATGGGTCTCGCCAGGCTTGATGGGCAATGCTGCTGTCTACATTGACGGCGGCGAAGGCAGCAGGGTAGGTCTTGGCACGTGGGATCCTTCAGCGGGAACCGGCCAACTGACTCTGTCTATCTGGACAAAGTGGGCCGGACTTCACGGCGGTTCAGACCATCAGGGCCTAATCGGCAAGAGAAATGCTTGGGCTGCTACAGACGCAATGAGGTTCTTCTTCGAGATCAGTACTGATGCTGATGACGCACTTTCGTTCCGGCAATACTGGGAAGCTGGCGTCGATGTGTATTCCCCGGGTGGTACGATGACCCCGCATATTGGCAGATGGGCCCATACCGCCGTGACGTTTGACGGGACCACCGCCAGGATTTACCTCAACGGCAAGGAGATAGCGTCAGGTCCGTTTGCACTTGCCGATAAGGCCGATGCCGGTATCGCGATAGGCTGTACCCATAATGAAGATTCGAGTTCAGAAACCTATTACGGCGACCTCGACGAAGCCCGCATCTATAACCGTGCTCTGTCGCCGGCTGAGATAGCGTACCTGGCCGATACTACCCCCGGTGATGGCCAACTGCACGTTCGGGTGCCATCGCCTGCCGAGTTGTACGAGGGCGAGGCGCAAGGCTCCAGGGCGGTTAACTTCAAAGACTTTGCCGTCTTGGCGACTATATGGCTTGACGAGCAATTCTGGCCATAGCCGTTTGGCTTTGATGCAAGGCTAATTGGATTCCCGCCTTCGCGGGAATGACACAGGGATTGGCACCAATTCGGGGCCTATACTGATTAACTCGGCATAGGTCCCGTTTGCCTTACGGCTCATTTGCCTTCGCCTCGGCTGAAGCTGAGGCTGTTCGCGATGAGCGTGTGGCATTTTGCATGAATTTCTCTTGCAGTCAAGTGGCTGATTTGGTATAAACAAGACTGTAAACATCTGTGGATTTCAGGTCTCTGAGGCGGCCGTTACAGGAGCTAGAGGCTAGGTGTTCGTACAAATCGGCACCCTGCTCTGCAGGGTGGCTTCGCCCGAAGAACTAAGAAACGTGCATCTGAAAGAAAGCTATGGAGATAACAAAAAATGAAACGCGTAACCATAATTTGCACCAGTTTTATGATCGCTAGTTTGATGTTCGCAGGACAAAGCTATGCCCAAATTGATCCCGAAACCGTTCTTGGGGTTTGGCTCCTTGACGACGGAACAGGTAATATGACTGAGGATGCCTCTGCGAATGGCAATGATGGCACGCTCATGAACGCACCTACATGGATTGATGGTGTGTACGGCAAGGCGTTGGAGTTCAATGGGTCATCGACTTACGTTGATTGCGGCAATGCTGAAGCTCTGAATGTTGACCTTTTCTCCGTATCATTTTGGTGCAATATCCCAAGCACTCAATCATGGAACCATATAGTCTCAAGGGGTCAGCATCTAGACTGGGACAGTCCTGGCTCAGTTAATTGGGGCGTTATGATGTACGACGCCCAAGAGACCATCCTCTTTGAAACGTTCAATGACACC
>DAOWID010000289.1 GCA_030641115.1 Planctomycetota bacterium
GTTATTGGGATGGACAAGAAAACCATTCGTACCGGCATCATCGGCGCCGGCTTTGCCGCGACGTTTCACTATGAATGTCTCAAGAGAGTCCACAGCGCCAACGTAGAAATCGAGGGTGTCTTCGCAATCGACACCGACCAGGCAGCAGCCTACGCAAAGAAACGCGGAATCCGCAACTACGACAGTCTTGAAAAACTCATCGATAAAGTGGATGTCATCCATGTTTGCACCCCGCCAGTCGTGCACGAATCGATAGCGATAGCTGCTCTCGAACGCAACAAGTTCGCCATCGTGGAGAAGCCTCTGACCGGCTACTTCGGGGATGGCTCCGAAGATTTCAACGGCGATACCTTCCCCAAGCAGGAAGCTCTCGATCAGTCCCTGGCGAGCATCAAGCGGATGCTTGAGGCTGAAAAGAAAAGTAAGGCCAAGATACTCTACGCCGAGAACTGGGTCTACGCGCCATCGATTCAAAAGGAGCGCGAGATCATCGAGAAAACCGGTGCGCAGATACTCTGGATGCTTGGCGAAGAGGCGCACTCCGGCTCACACGCCGCGACGTATGCCTTCTGGAAGTATTCCGGCGGCGGCTCAGCTATCGGAAAGGCCTGTCACCCGCTGACCGCGGCCCTTTATCTTAAGCGAGTCGAGGGAACAACCAAGAAAGGCAAGCCAATCCGCCCCATGGCGGTATCCGCCCGCACTCACGCGCTGACGCGGCTGAAAGGATTCGAGGACAAAGGACATCTTCGGGCCGACTACTGTGACATTGAGGATTTCTCCCTCATGCACATCGTCTTCAAAGACGGCACCATCGCAGACATCTTCTCCTCCGAAATCATCTTGGGCGGGGTCCACAACTGGCTCCAGATCGCTGCGAACAACCACCGGACTATCTGCAACATCAACCCGAACACCGCTATACAAACATACAATCCGGTGGATGATTATTTCAAGGACATCTACGTGGTGGAAAAGACCGGTACCAAACAGGGCTGGTCGAACCCATCGCCGGATGAGGATTGGTTCACCGGCTATCCCCAGGAAATCGATGCGTTCTACCGGACCATCGCCGATGACGAACCTGTCGAGAGCAACAGCAATTTGGCCGCAGATTGCATCTCAACAATTTACAGTGGATACGTTTCAGCCGAAAAGATGGGAGCCGAGGTCTCCATCAAAACCTTTTGACGGCTGGGCGAACCAATGGATCAGCTAACTTCCGACCATAAGGACCGGCTATGGAATTTCTCGGACTGCACTACGCTATCTGGATTGCGTTGATACTATACTTCGTTGGAATGCTCCTGATGGGCTGGTGGAGCAAGCGAGGGATTCACAGCCAGGAAGGCTACTTGCTGGGCAATCGGCAGTTCGGCACCCCAATGATGGTTATGCACGCCTTTGGCGCCGGCACTCATCCCGGCAACGTGGCCGGTGTGATGAGCGAGACCGTCGTAAGCGGAGCGTCCGGCATCTGGGTCTCCTGGATGTGGTTGTTCGGAACGCCTTTCTACTGGCTCATCGCACCGGTAGTCCGTCGCATGCGATGCCTGACTTTGGCCGACTTCTTCCAGCAACGCTTTGGAAAGTCCGCCAGCGTGCTATACATAATCGTAGCCTCGGCGGGAATGATCGTTTTCTTAGCGGGTGTTCTGCTTGCGACAACGCGCACCGTGCAAGGTATAATGGGTAAGGCCGCGGTCCAGGAAAGTGAAGTATGGTTCTTTAGCATTTTGCTGGTTATGACAGCGGTGTTCATAATCTACAGCTACTGGGGCGGGATCATCGCAGCAATCCGGACGGATATGATTCAAGGCCTGATGATCATCGCTCTTTCATTCATCGCTATTCCGGCGGCATTAAGTAGGGTAGGTGGTCTGGCAGGAACGCGAAACAAACTCGGAGCAGCCGCACAGCGAGTCAACAGTGCTATTCCAAAGGCACTGGAATCATTGGAGGCCGGTGATTCAGCAGGCATGCTCGCGACCCTTGAATCGGTCCAAGCACACGATGCGAGCGGGACCATATCCGAGGCACTTAAACTGTGGCAAGCAGGGGATTCAGAAGGGACGGTCACCGCGCTTAAAGCGGCTGGGACGCTGGACTATTTGAGTTTGTTTGACCCAAAAAGGTTTAATCTGCTAACGGTGCTTTTGTTGTGCATAAATGCGCCGTTAACGGCACTTGCTTTTCCGCATCTGATCTCGGTGTGTGGTGCGGGCCGAACAGAATGGGAGGGACGAGTTGGATTCACCTATGGAAACGTCCTTAAGCGAATTTGCACAATAGGCTGGGCCGTGCTGGGTCTGTGCTGGCTGGCTTATCTGCTCAACACACGTTCGCCAATCCACAAGGACGCTGCCTTCGGCGATTCAATCGGCGAGCTGCTGCCGCCCGTGTTGCAGGGCGTCATGCTCGCATGTGTGATGGCAGCGGCCATGTCCTCAGGCGATGCTGTGCAGGTCACGGTGGCGGGACTCTTCTCTCAAAACATCTATCGCGTTTTCCTCAACCCCCAAGCCGACCAGGAGAAACTTGTGCGCGTGACCCGGATCATAGGGGTCGTCATTGCCCTTTTGTCGCTTATGGCGGCGATCCTGATGCGCAGCAGTCTCGTCAAAGCGATACTTGATTACTTCAATATCCTGAGCCTCGTGGGCATTTCCACCGCGATGGGCATCCTGTGGTGGCGGATGAACACAACCGGAATGTTTTGCAGTACCATATCAGCCGTAACCACCTTCATGATGACCCGATACGTGCTTGACTGCTCTCGCGATATCACGATTGGCGTGCCGATAGTTGCAGGTGTGGCCGGTGGCATAATTGGTAGTCTGCTGACAAAGGCACCAAAGCCTGAGACGATTGAGAAGTTCTTCAAAAAGATTTATGTTCCTATCGGCCAGGAAGATAAACTTGATCTGCCCCTCGATGAGGCTGTCCCGCAATCTAAGCGTTTGCTTTCTGTTGCGGGCCTTTTCATCATGAAGCCGTCGCGACAGTCCTGGGTGGGCTTTGTCATCACGCTGGCACTGTGCCTGGCCTGTGTCTTTGTGATGTTCGCGATACTAAATCTTTAAGGTCAGTCGCGTGGATGCAGTAGAAAGCGAGACTAGCATGACAGGTAAAATTGGCCTTGTCGGCCTTGGCCTTGTCGGCACAGCGATAGCTGAGCGGCTGCTCGCCAAACAGTTTGCTGTTGTAGGCTTCGATATCGATTCAGCAAAGTGCGACCACCTTGAAGAGTTGGGCGGAAAAGCTGCCGGCAGCCCTGGAGAGGTTGCGCAAGAAGCCGACCGCGTTATTCTTTCGCTGCCGGATACAGAAATCGTCCGACAAGTTGTGGAAGGTCCCACCGGGATTCTGGAGGCAAAAACGCCCCCGACTTATATTGTTGACACGACCACCGGCGACCCTGAAGAAACAATCGCACTGGCAAAACGACTCACAGAGCGAGGAATCTATTTTCTGGACGCGACTATTTCCGGCTCCAGCCAACAGGTCAGGAACAAAGAGGCGGTCTTTATGGCCGGCGGTGACAAAGCCGCATTCGAGACGTGTATGGATATCTTCGAGACGCTCACCGAGAAGGTATTCTATCTGGGCCCATCTGGAAATGGCTCCAAGGCCAAGCTCGCCAGCAACCTTATTCTCGGCCTAAACCGCCTGGCTCTGGCCGAAGGGCTTGTCTTTGCCGGCAAGCTCGGCCTCGATCCGGAAGCCTTTCTTGAACTGCTAAAAGTCACGCCTGCCTACTCGGCTGCCATGGACACCAAGGGCAAAAAGATGTTGAGCCGTGATTTCGCGCCCGAATCCAGAATCCGCCAGCACCGCAAAGATGTTTCGATTATCCTTAAATACGCAGAAAAAGCCGGACAGGACCTGCCGCTCTCGAGCGTGCACCTGGACGTCCTGGAACAGGCAATTGCAGCAGGCGATGCAGAATTAGATAACGCAGCAGTTATTCGCGAAATCGAACGGAGAAAGAGGCTATAGCTTTGTACAAATGGAACACTCCTTTTTGACACATCCCGCAGTTATTGATACCTGTGTTGCTAAAGGAATAGATTGTGATTTGAGTTTAGTCGCCGGCACGGCGACGCAATATCTTTGTATTTAGCCCTGGGTTTTACCCAGGGTTGTTTGGCCCCCAATTTATTCGGGAATCGTTTTAGGCTACGAAAGTCACAAAGACAAATGCAGTTTTCACCTTCCGTATATGAACACGCCGCCAGAGTCATCGGCAAAAGTCCCTGGGAAGTGTCACGAAGTGCAGACCTTCTGGCTCAAGGCAACATAGAGGCATTTCGTCTCTATAGGCATTGCCCTGTGGTCGTTGGCATAGACATCTACAACTTGGAAGCCGAGGCGTATGGCGCACCCGTCGAAAAACCTGCCGGCAGTGGAATCCCTGCCATTCACCGCCATCCCTATTCAACAACAAAAGAATTGACGAGTTTGGAGCCATTTAATCCGAAAACAGATGGCCGTATCCCGATGGTCATAGAAGCCGCCAGACGTGTCGCCCGTGAATGTCCGGATGCTGATGTCAGGATACCGTTGGCCGGTCCCTTTTCTATAGCAACGAACCTAATGGGCTTTGAGGCCCTGCTCTGTGAAGTTTGCAATAATCCTGATTCGGTTATGGAAGTCCTCCACCACCTTGTGACTGGCCAGGTGAAGTTCTGCAAAGAAATTGCAGATAACGGTTTGGATATCGCTTTTTTTGAATCAGCAGCGGCACCACCTTTACTGTCACCTGAACAGTTCAGGGACATCGAGCTTGCTGCTCTGAGACAAATAATGGAAAAGTCCGGCGCCATCCTCGGTCACCCTGTCCCCTGCGTTATTGGTGGCGATACGGCGCCGATACTTGAAGCAATCCTCGAGACAGGAACCGGCTACGTCTGTTGTCCGGCAGAGACAGACCAGCAACTTTTTATGGAAAAGATGAGCGCACATCGTGACGTGATGGTCAGAATCAATATGGACCCCAGACCTATGACGGCAAAAAATTTCCAAGCTGTCGAAAAGGAAGTTGACAGAGTTCTGACGCTGGCTGAAAATAGACAAAACGTTTGCATAGGAACGGGATGTTTGCCGTTTGAAACAGACCCGGAAGTTGTCCTGAAGACGAAAGAATATATCTTATCTAAGAGCATCCAGAAAAACGCTTAAGACGGGAGATCGAGAACATGGCATCAAACGAGACGGAACAAGGCTCAGCTACCGGCTCAGGCTCCGAGCAGCAAATAATGCACATGAATCCACAGATTGAACAGGACCGTCAAGCAATCATAAGTGCCAGAGAAAAAGGCCGGGGTGCAACTTTCAAGACATTTATAAGATTGTCCGGACCCGGCTGGCTTCAAAGCGGAATTACCTTAGGCGGCGGCTCGCTTTCTTCGAGCTTGTATCTCGGCGTGCTGGTGGGCTTTAGCTTTATGTGGCTTCAGCCGCTGGCGATGATTTTAGGTATTATTATGATGAGCGCCATCGCATATGTAACACTCTCTGCCGGTGAGCGCCCCCTGCATGCAATTAACAAACATGTCAATCCTGTCCTTGGCTGGGGCTGGCTGATTGCCTCGATGATGGCAAATCTCGTATGGTCCCTTCCCCAGTTTGCATTGGGAACGGCGGCACTTCGACAGAACATTGTGCCCAAGTTATTGGGACCTGAAGTCATGCCGGAGATACCGAGCAAGATGATCGCCGGTGTGATTTTTCTGGCGATCTGCCTGACTTTTACAATGACGTACGGGGCCGGCGGCAAGGGTACGAAGATATTCGAAATCCTGATCAAGTCAATCGTGAGTATGATCGTACTGTGCTTCCTCGGCGTTGTCATCAAGCTCAGCATCGAAGGCAAGATTGTCTGGGGCAATATCTTAAGCGGCCTGATTCCCGACCTGAGCCTGTTCACGAAACCTACCGACATAATAATGCCTCACATACAAAAGGTGGCGGACAAGTTCCAGCCTTTCTGGACTAACATGATTGTGGGCCAGCAGCGTGACGTGATGATAAGCGCCGCGGCGACTGCAGTCGGTATCAATATGACCTTCCTACTGCCCTACTCGATGCTCCGCAAAGGCTGGGACAAATATTTCCGCGGGCTGGCTATCTTCGATCTGTCGACCGGATTGTTCATTCCGTTTATCATTGCGACGGGCTGTGTAGTCATCGCTTCAAGCAGTCAGTTTCATGGTCAGCCGGCGAAGGGTTTTGTCGGCGAGACACGCGAAGCCCAGATTACAGAGGCGGCACCGAAGAATCTTATCAAGCCCTGGAATGGTCTGATGGAAAAGCGACTGAAAGCTGAGGTTGGGGAAGCCGAATTTAACAGGCGGTTGGTCGCGGCGGTTCCGGTTGAGGGATTGACAGAGAAGGAAATCGAACAGAAGAAAATGCAGTGGTTTCAGAGTACCATGGACTACGCCGACAAAAAGATGGGGGCGATGCTGGTTAAGCGTGACGCTTTTAACCTCGCCGACACATTGGCACCGCTGACCGGCCCGGTAATTGCTCAATATATTTTCGGCCTGGGTGTGATAGGTATGGCCATGGGCGCCGCTACGATGCTGATGACAATCAACGGGCTTTGTTTCTGTGAGCTTTTGGGCAGGCCGCCGCGAGGCTGGACTCAAAGATTCGGAAGCATCATGGTCTCGGTCGGAGCGCTTGGACCGTTTTTCTGGAAAGACGCGGCGCCATATCTTGCGATACCAACGTCCGTCTTTGCAATGGTCCTGCTGCCCA
>DAOWID010000037.1 GCA_030641115.1 Planctomycetota bacterium
CTGAGATCAAACCGCCACAAATTACGCCCAGCAAGCACGCAGCCCGGCCAAGTTCACTCATATAACACACTGTTCCTACCAACTCACATCGCATGCAACGCAAAGACTACTCCCACTCGATTGTTGCCGGCGGTTTGCTCGAAATGTCATACACGACCCGGTTAACGCCCCGGACCTCGTTTATGATCCGGTTTGATATTATCCCCAGGACCTCGAACGGAACGTGCGAAAAATCAGCGGTCATAAAATCGGAAGTCTCGACTGCCCGAACGGCAATAACATTTTCATAGCTTCGCTCGTCGCCCATCACGCCGACGGTCGAGACGGGCAGCAGCACCGCCAAGGCCTGCGATACCTTTCTATACAGCCCTGCGGCCTTTATTTCATCTATCAAGATCTCATCAGCCGCCCGCAGAATCTGGAGCCTTTGCGGTGTCACCTCGCCGATTATCCTCACCGCAAGCCCAGGGCCCGGGAAAGGGTGCCGCCAGACGATATCCTCCGGCAGGCCAAGATATTCGCCGACAACTCGCACCTCGTCCTTGAACAAATCCCGCAACGGCTCTATCAGCTCGAAGCCGAGTTCCGCCGGGAGCCCTCCGACGTTGTGATGCAGTTTTATATTCGCCGCCAAACCCCGCGTAAAACGTGGGGCTAAATATTTAGCCTGCGGTTTTACCGCAGGTTTTGAGCCCGACTCGATAACGTCAGGATAGAGCGTCCCCTGGGCAAGAAACTTGGCGTCGGGTATCTTCAAAGCCTCGGATTTGAAAGCATTGATGAACTCTGCACCAATTATCTTGCGTTTTTGCTGCGGGTCTGTCACCCCGTTGAGAGCAGCCAGAAACTGCTCAGACCAATCAACAACTCGCAAGTCTATATGGAAATGGTCTCGGAAAGTTGACACAACGTTTTCGCGCTCGTTTTTTCGCAACAGACCATTGTCGACTAAGATACAAACGAGCTTGTCGCCTACCGCCTTGTGAACCAACGAGGCTACAACCGATGAGTCAACTCCACCGCTCAAGCCGCATATCACGGTCGCGTCGCCGACCTGCCGGCGAACGGATTCTACCGTTTCGCCGACAAAGTCACTCATCTTCCAGTCGCCGCTGCAGCCGCAAACATCGTAAAGGAAATTCTTCAAAATCAACGGGCCTTTGGGCGTGTGGGCAACTTCGGGATGAAACTGAACACCGAAAAATTTCCTTCTTCTATCCCGCACTGCAGCAAATGGACATGTCTGCGTAGCAGCCAGCTTAACAAAATCCTCGTTCAATTTGCCGACCTGGTCGCCGTGACTGGCCCAGACCACGGTTGAATCCGGCATATTTGCAAACAGATCGCTCTTGTCGAGAATCGATAGATTCGTCCTGCCATACTCGTGCCTTTCAGCAGCAATAACTTCCGCCCCCAAGAGCTTACAGCCAAGCTGCATCCCGTAGCAGATACCAAGAATCGGCACACCCAACCCAAAGATTCGCTCATCGCACTTCGGGGCATTCTTGCCATAGACACTCGCAGGCCCGCCGGACAGTATCAGGCCCTTGACCGGCAGCTTCGACAGCTCCTCCGCCTTTATATCCGCCGGACAAATCCGTGAATATACGTTGTGCTCGCGAACACGCCTGGCTATGAGCTGGCAGTATTGGCTACCAAAATCCAGAATGGCTATCATCTCGGGAATCATTCTTTATCTCTTATGCTTGTGGCTCGGATGCGCTGCCACGACTTACAGGTTAGTCCTCAGAAGGCACGGTCGCGGAGTAGTTCGGCGCCTCTTTGGTAATCTGTATGTCGTGCGGGTGGGACTCGCTAACGGAGGCCGCGCTTATGCGAACGAACCGGCTTCTTTTCTTTAGCTCTTCGATGTTTTGGGCCCCGCAGTAACCCATACCTGCTCGCAGTCCGCCGACAAGCTGATAGGCAAAGTCACCCAGCGTTCCGCGGTAAGGCACTCGTCCTTCCACGCCTTCGGGCACGAGTTTGGCCTCCTCGGTTGAGCTGCTCTGGCCATATCTTTCCGCAGAGCCTTTAACCATGGCCCCCAAAGAACCCATACCCCTATATTCCTTGAACTGTCTGCCCTTGTAAATAACCAGTTGGCCCGGACTTTCCTTCAGACCGGCAAACAGCGAGCCTATCATCACACTTGAGGCCCCCGCTGCAATCGCCTTGGTTATGTCACCCGACTGTCTTATTCCGCCGTCAGCAATGACCGGAACGTTGTGCTTCTGCGCCACCTGGGCACAGTTAATGATAGCGGATATTTGCGGCACTCCTACGCCGGAAATAACTCTCGTGGTGCAAATTGCCCCCGGCCCGATGCCGACCTTTACTGCATTTGCACCAGCCGCTATCAGATCCTCCGCCGCCTCAGCCGTCGCGATATTACCGGCAATCACATCGATATCGTAATCGGCCTTGATTTTCTTAACGGTATCGATAACGTTTTGCGAGTGGCCGTGAGCAGTGTCGACAACGATAATATCCGCATCGGCAGATATCAAAGCCTCAATTCGCTCGTACTCGTGTACGCTCACCGCCGCACCGACTCGCAGGCTGCCTCGTGTGTCCCTGGCTGCTCTCGGATACTGCTGAACTCGGTCAATGTCCCTCATAGTGATCAAACCTACCAGCTCACCTTTGTCGTTGACCAGAAGTAGCTTCTCAATCTTGTGTTCTTGCAGGATTTCTTTTGCCTGCTCCAGCGTCGTTCCCGCTGGGCCCGTTACGAGGTTATTCTTGGTCATAACGCAGCTTATCTTGATGTCATAGTCCTTAAGAAATTTCAGATCTCGCCGTGTTAGAATACCCACCAGCTTCTTGCCCTCGACGATGGGAATGCCGGAGACATTCTGTTCGTTCATCAACTCTTGTGCCCTTCTGACAGGCTCAACCGGCGTCAGCGTTACCGGGTCGAGAATTACCCCGTGCTCAGAGCGTTTGACCTTCGCCACCTCTCTCTTTTGGGCCTCAATGGAGAGATTCTTGTGGATTATGCCGATCCCGCCTTCCTGTGCCAGTGCTATTGCCAATGCTGCCTCGGTGACGGTATCCATTGCAGCCGAGACGATTGGGATATTTATCGTGATATTGCTTGTCAGTTTCGTGCTGGTATCCGCCTGGCTGGGCACAAAATCGCTTTTTGCCGGTACCAGCAGAACATCATCGAAGGTTATACCTTCAGCAACAATTTTGCTCTTGTCCATCTTTCGCTCCGGATATTAGTCCCTGCTTACTTAATACAAGAGTTTTGCAAAAGTTCAGTTAGTATTAAACTGGACAGTGTAATACCGGCGCACCGGATCGTCAAACCTATTTTCAATGCCTTAGCTTCGGTGTGCGACCAGATTTTGTGGCGGGCCCTTGTCATTGCGAGTCCGCCGTAGGCGGACGTGGCAATCTCAAAATTATCAATGCAAGAGATTGCTTCGGTCGCTTCGGTCCCTCGCAATGACAACGGCAGGTGAAATCCTTTTAGGAAGACTGTTACACAGTGCCACACAAATCAGTCACACACTAGTACAGCGTTTCGTAAATCTCGCTACTATGCTGGAATGAGATTGCTTCGTCGCTTCGCTCCTCGCAATGACATGAGGCTACATGTGGCGTCATTGCGAGCGAGGCCCAGCCGAGCGTGGCAATCTCGTAGTCGTACTATTTCTGAAATGGAGCACTAGCTTCGTCTGTCCAGCCGTCTTCGAGACATAGAGTGCAAGTATGAAAAAGCCATAAGAACGAGTGTGGATAATTCGGAACAAATATTGTGATCCTACGAACACTATTTCGGCGGAATAGTATAGTGATTTAGAGAAACTAAGTATTACTCGGGCGCAAGGACGCAACGGGGCAATGAAAACGTTAGATATGTGAACCTAACCCAGTCCTTCTGGTCAGGCACACAGATACCTGAGCCGCACACAACAGCGGGCAAAAACCTACTATGTCTACGCACCCTTTGCGCCCCGCTGTTGGGGCCAGCAGGGAAGCTGGCTTTTTTTGTGCGCCCGTTGCGGAGGAACAGATATAATCAGAAAAGACTGCAAAAGGCACTATTTTCTGCGCCCATTTTGACGGCAAAAGCCCGTCCGTACTAATGAAAGCTGATTCAGTGAAATGATGTCCAGGACATTGGAGAAACAAGAATTAACAGATCAGAGGCCGGATACAGCGCTGGTCAACGCCACGGCCAACGGTGACGCAGACAGCTTTACAGAGCTATGCCGACGCTACTACCCAGCTATGGTTGCAGTCGCGCATTCGATACTTAGCGACCGGCATCTGGCTGAAGATGCAGCCCAGCAGGCCTTTGCAAAGGCCGTCGTGAAGCTGCCGCAGTTGAAGAAAAAAGCCAAGTTTGCAAGCTGGATTGCTGCTATTTGCAGGAACGTTGCAAAGGATATGGCCCGGGCAACTGAAAGGCTCCATCCCGCTGAGAACCTTTCCGTCCCAGCAGCAGGGACGGGCCAGGACGATGGGACCGAAGCAGTTAAGCAAGCTCTGGGTGAGCTTCCGGCACCGGCAAGAGAAGTAATTTTCTTGCGATTTTATGACGGGCTCTCATACGAGCAGATATCTGCTGTGCTGGGCATCTCCGAACAGGCCATAAGTGGCAGACTCAGAAGAGCTAAGAAACAAATGGCTGAATACTTGCGACACAGCGGTTTCGGCGAGGGACGATTATGAACGAGCAGAACAACGAAAAGTGGCTGGATGAACTAATTTCCCAGACCATCAATACTACAAAGCCAGAGTTCGACGCCGAGCAATGGAAGCAAAAGTATCCGGAAGAATTCCAACTGCTCAAATCACGTGCCGAACAGAAGCCATTAAGCATTCAGCCCAGCCTGTGGATGACAGTTTTGCATAGCAGATTGGCGAAGCTTGCCGCCGCTGCTGTGATCATCATAGCAATAGGCCTGCTTAGGTTTAATCAAAGTCCACACAAGCAGGAGTCTGTGCAGATAGCGAAGAAATCGAAGTCACCAGCCGAAATGTTGACAGTTGCGGCGCTGAACATGGCTTTTCGTCGCGGCGGAATAGAAGCGGTAGAAAAGCAGTGCGAGCAGGTTATTGATAAGCTGGGACCGCCGCCAGCTATGATAACAGTCAAAGAATTGCTTGCAGAATTCAATGGCACATAAAATCGGAAAGGACAAGATTATGAGAAAAGTTGATAATAATAATTCTACAATTGGCGTTTCCATTGCTTTCGCGCTGTTCGTATTAACTTCATCGGTTTTTGCCCAGCCTCCGGATAATGCTGCGTTGCTTTATTATCAGGCATTCCTGCTTTATGAGAAGCCAGACGAGACGACGAGCAGAATGCTCGCAGACTTCCACGACGGCAAGATCGGAGCCAATGAAGTAATCGAGCAGCACATAGAAAAAAATCGCCGGGTAATCGACTTCATAGTAACAGCAGCCGACACTCCTAATTGTGATTGGGGCTACGACTACTCACAAGGGGTCGATATGACGATGCCTAACCTCGCACAGCTTAGGCGAGCGACCTATCTGATCGAGGCAGAAGCGAAACTGCTTGGTGAGCAGGGCGACTATAAAACGGCGTTGGACCGCTGCTTAAGTATGCACAAAATGGCCTTACACGCAGCCGATAGAACAATGATAAGCTATTTGGTGGCCGTTGCGATTAGCGCGCGTGCAAATCAGGCCATGCAGAACATCCTGAAGGATATGCCGGATAATTTGGAATTGCTAAACAGTCTGAAAGAGCAGTTTATTCAGATTGACGGCAAATTCCCATTATTAAAAGACTGCATTATATATGAGGGCCAAGTGTGTGCGGCAACAATGCGAAAGGAGAAAATTCAGGCTATTGTGAAGATGACACCTGATGGAGTGACTCGTGATCCAAAAATCGCTGAACGTATATTGTCAGCCGACGACGATTTTTTCAAGAGAAACAGGGATTACTGGTTTAAAAGTATAGACACTTTCAAAGCCGTCCTGGAGTCGGGATTGCCTTATCCCGAGACCTGGGTGAAACTTGGCGAACTGGAGCGTAAGATAATACAGGAAGCCGAACAAAATACAGACGCAACGTTAACTTCAATTTCTCTGTCGTCTTTAGATAAAATATACAATGTAGCAGTGAGGAGAAAGACCCACAGTAATGCGATTCAGGCGGCAATTGACATCCACATCATAAAGGCCAGAACGGGCCGATTGCCTGATGCGTTGCCTGTCGGTCTGCCGAAGGATTCATTCAGTGGCAAGGATTTCAAATATGAAAAAACAAAGGATGGTTTCACACTTCGCTGCCAGGGCAAGGATTTGAGTAAAGACAAAATCTATGAGTACGAATTCAAAGTTAGCAAGTAATCTGCGTGCATCGCCGGAGCAAGGCCGGGCTTTTTAGGCCGGCCTTTTTTATGCGCTGGTGCCATCCAAAACTACTCTTTGTCGGACAGTCTCATGAAAGGTCCGCTGTGCCGGAAATCCGTTAGAGAAAGTGGCTGTTGAAAATGTCACGGCCAATGCGTATAAGACAATGCAGAACGAATTCGATTACGCTTATATCCGGCAGCAGTTTTGGAGAACTTGAGCATGCAGGAAAATGACGAGTATGTAAGCGAGCAAAAACCAACACCATGGGGCTTTTGGCCAACCATAGGATTCTCATGCGTTATCGGCATAGTCTACATCTTCATCCAGGTAATAGTGGTCGCCATTTTTGCCGTTGTCGCTGTTCTTCAGACGCCAGACCTCGATATTGATCAATTTGCCGACAGCCTGCAAACAAACGGCTTGTTGTTGGCAATAGCAACGTGTGCAGCCGCGCCATTTGCTGTTGGATTGACCGTATTGTTTGCAAAAGGTCGCAAGGAAATCACAATCAGGGAATATCTCTGCCTGCACAGGGTCGGATGGAAAGAGATCTGCAAATGGTCATTTGTTGTCCTCGTATTTGTGGGATGTTTCGATACTCTTACTTTCCTCATACGTCGGCCTATCGTGCCCGAGTTTATGACAAGTGCATATACAACCGCCTATTTTGCCCCCTTGCTCTGGTTGGCTTTTGTTATCGTTGCACCGCTCTGTGAAGAGATATTTTTTCGCGGCTTCTTGTTCAAAGGCATCGAGCATTCAAGACTGAGGCCAGCCGGGGCCGTCATCATAACTTCGCTCACCTGGTCTATCATGCACATTCAATATGACATTTATGGCATAGTCAGTCTTTTCATAGGCGGCCTGCTGCTCGGATTAGCCCGCGTAAGGAGCAATTCTGTATACCCACCTATCGCAATGCACATACTCCAGAATCTGATAGCAACGGTCGAGGTCATCGTCTACTTGAGGATCTGCCCAAGCCCAGCCTGCCCCTCTTTCTGACCGCTCCGAGAGTACTCAACGGCTCGGTGAGCATATATAAAGATAAATCGGGCACTTTTTGCGCTCCCATCATGGGGAAAATAGCCACTATGAGGCAGAATCGTGCAAAAAACACATTTCCTTGAAAAGAAATTGACGCCCACCGGCTCCATCGCTACAATCTCTTGGCTTTTTTGAAGTGTAATCGAATACTAAGGAGGTAATGGTCACAGATGCACAATGAAAATGAACTGCTAAAAGGAAGGCTAACAGCAGAAAGTTACGACAGGCTCATCGCTCTGGACAACGCGAAGATGCACGAGTTTGTTGCCGATGCAATTGAGCTTACGCAGCCGGCCTCGGTCTTTGTCTGCACCGGTCTGGAACCCGACATTGCGTACATTCGCGAACTGGCAATAAAAAATGGCGAGGAAGTGCCGCTTAACATCCCCGGCCACACTTGTCACTTCGATGGGTACCACGATCAGGCCCGCGATAAGGCCAAAACCAAGTATTTGTTGCCACCTGGCTCGGACCTCGGTGAGAGTCTCAGTTCTATCGACAAAGAGACAGGTGTCGAAGAAGTGCGATCATTTTTGAAGGATTCAATGGTTGACCGAGAAATGCTGATTTGCTTTTTCTGCCTCGGACCAATCGATTCGGACTTCTCTATCCCCTGTATCCAGATTACGGACTCTCCGTATGTCGCCCACAGCGAAACGATCCTGTACCGATCCGGATACGAACAGTTCAAGAAAATCGGCTCTTCACCTGATTTTTTCCGATTCATTCATTCTGAAGGCGAACTTGAAAATTCCGTTAGCAAAAATATCGACAAACGCCGCGTCTACATCGATCTGGAGGAAAACCTGGTCTACAGTGTCAACACGCAGTACGGCGGCAATACCATAGGGCTGAAAAAACTGGCCCTGCGATTGGCTATCAACAAAGCCTCGAAGCAAGCCTGGCTCGCCGAGCACATGTTTGTCATGGGCGCCCACGGGCCAGGCGGCCGTGTCACTTACTTTGCCGGCGCATTCCCGTCCGCCTGCGGAAAGACCTCGACCTCGATGCTGCCGGGACAAACCATCATCGGCGACGACATCGCTTACTTTCGGAAAAAGGGCGGCCAAATCCGCTCCGTGAATGTTGAAAAGGGAATCTTCGGCATCGTTCGTGATGTCAATTCCGAAGATGATCCGGTTATTCACGAGGCCCTCACTCACCCTGGGGAGGTTATCTTCTCAAATGTCCTGATCGATAGCGATAACAAGCCGCACTGGTTGGGAATGGGCAGCGACCTGCCGACGGAGGGAATTAACCACTCCGGCAAATGGCACAAAGGCAAAACCGACGCCGACGGCAATGAAATTACTCCGTCACACAGAAATGCTCGCTATTGCCTCAACATCCCGGACCTGAGCAACTGCGACCCGTTGCTCGATGATCCCGAAGGTGTACCGGTTGGCGGCATCGTTTACGGGGGACGTGACAGTGACACCTGGGTCCCCGTTGAGCAGGCCTTCAACTGGACTGAAGGCATTATCATAAAAGGCGCGTCGCTGGAATCCGAGACCACCGCCGCAACGCTTGGCAAAGAGGGCGTCAGAACCTTCAATTTGATGTCGAATCTCGATTTTATGTCAATTCCACTTGGCCGATACGTCCAGAACAATCTGGATTTCGCCAAGGATATTGAGAACCCGCCCTTGATCTTCTCCGTCAACTATTTCCTCAAGGACAAGGACGGAAAATACTTGAACGGCATGGCCGACAAATCGGTCTGGATTCTGTGGGCTGAGCTTCGTGTAAACGGAGACGTCGAGGCAATTGAGACACCGACCGGCTTGATTCCAAAATACGAAGATTTGGAGAAACTGTTCAAAGAGCATCTCGACGCGCAGTATACGCAGCAGGCCTACGTTGAGCAGTTCACAATCCGTATATCCAAGAACCTCGCCAAGCTCGACCGTGTCGAGAAAATCTATAGAGAAAAGGTCTCAGATACGCCTCAAATATTGTTCGACACCTTTGCTGAAGTTCGCAAGCGTCTAAGAGCAGCTCAGGACAAATACGGCGATTACATCTCGCCCTTCGATTTGACTGCTGAGTAATTAGTATCTGTTGCGGAAAGCCGAAACTGGCAACGTCACCCCTGCGAAAGCAGGGGTCTACGGGGAAAAAGCTGGATTCCTGCCTTCGCAGGACTGACAAATGCTGTTTCCGAAATGGGAGCTAATGGGTGCCAAACACGGATGGTGTCCCAAAGAAAGTGCTTTCAAAAGAGTCATGCAAAATTGGGATTAGGCA
>DAOWID010000467.1 GCA_030641115.1 Planctomycetota bacterium
ACAACTGAGCTTACGTTCATTTGGGCTTTTTGGCAATTGGGTTTGTATCGGGTTTGTTTTCACCAAGTGTCCAATTGGATACATTTTTATATTCCCTTGTTACAACAGGACTTACGTTCATTCGAGCTTTTTGGAAATTGGGTTTGTTTTGCGTAATAGGGCCGATTTGTAGAGGATTCTCGACAATTGTAGAGGTGCCTTATAGGCACGTAAATAACTATATTCTCGATGGTTGTGAATGGGTAAATGGTTCACTGGTTATTCCCCTAAGGGGTTTCCGCTTGGCCCCTAAGGGGCAAGCTGCAAGACGATTTGCTATTGACCATAGGCTATTCAATATTCACTATTCCAATTTAGTTATATATGTATCATACAGGCGAGGTGCTTGGTTGTCAAGTGAAATTTCTAGCCACAGAGGTCACAGAGATTATTAAACCACGAATTGTCACAGATATATTTACAGCTACGACAGAAAGACACGAAAACTTTAGACACGGATTAACACTGATTTACACGGATTTTTTGGGCCACAGAGGGCACAGAGAGCACAGAGAAATAATCAATAATCAGATTGACCGCATGGGCAGAGAAGGGGTTCGACTGAGCGCAGCCGAATGTCTTGCCCATACTACCAGGCTTGCGAAATTTGGAGTTGACAGGTAGCTCATGATGTGATACTTTTCACCCGGCGAAATAGAGGTAAGAAGGACAACTGGATAAGTCGTTTCCAAGGGATTACTTACGGACTTCGGGCAGAGGGGTGTTATACTGACACTCGGAGAGGTCTGGAGTCTTGTACGGAGACCATATAAACATAGTTCGGTGAGACAACAATGAAAGCACTTCTCCGATTGAATGTTCTAGCCATGATCGCCGCCGCCGTGTTGATAACCGCAGTCGGTTGTAGGAAGAATGCGCATCGCGGGGATGGGAAAAGGGGAGTACGAGTTTCACACGAAGGCGGGAAACTGAAAGCTTCGATTGGTCTGGAGTCAATGGGTGGGCTATTCGAACCCATCCTGCGAGATGGGGCTGTGCTTCCCGTTGCGTCCTCTATGGACTTCTCCACTGCGACGGATAATCAGGCGGTAGTCGATGTTCGGGTCCTTCAGGGGTACAGCTCCCTCGCGAGGAAAAACGTTGAGTTGGCAACATATAAGCTCACTGGGCTTCCCTCAGTACCAAGAGGTGTCCCGCACATACGAGTGACACTCAGTGTAAACGAGAATGGTGTCTTCACCCTCGACGCTGATGAGCTTTACAGTGGCAAGAAGCCGAAGGTGGTCGAGGTGTCGCGGAACGAGCTCTCCGAGGATGAGGCGACGTCCCTCAGAAGTCAGAGTGAAGCCACGCTGGCAGCTGATGAACAACAGGCAGCCCTTATCCGTGCGCAAAACGAAGCGGAGCTGGCCCTTTACATGGGGCGAAAGCTGCTTGCGGGAGGCTACCGTGTGGAGCACTCGAAGGAGGATGCCGCAGGGATTAAGGCACTGATGGCGGACGTAATTGCCGCTAGATCGGACGCCACAGCTTCTGATCTCTCAGCATCAGCGCGGTCTCTACGATCGGCCGTCGAATCGCTTCTTAACAGATGAAGACTGGAAATGCACCGAACAACCGGGTGGAGGCGACGCGGAAGACCTCGCGCCTCACCCGCGACGTTCGATCAAAGGAGGTATGATGGTGGACGATAGGGCAGCACAGGAAAGAGTGAGGGAACTAACGTTTGAGATTCAGAGGCTGAAGGAACCGGAGGAAGCTTCTCCGGAAAGAAAAGCTTTGTATAAGGCCGCCTTCAACTTCTGCCGTGCTATCCGTGTGGGCTACGGAGGCACGGGTGAACTTGATAAGCAGCTTATTGACAAGCTTGATACTGCCGATCCAAGCAATGAACTCAACACGCGACGTGTGGCCTTGCTACGGGAGATGTGGAAGATATATACCGCGAAATTCCAGCAGTCTTGAGGGCAACCTGAGACCATGAAAAGGATCAAACCACGCGCTGGAGGATATCCGCGCTGGCGCGCGGAATCCTCAGCTTGATCGTTATGCATGGAGAGAAAATAATGAGAATTAAAATAGTAGTGGTAGTATTCATTCTTTTGTTGGTTGGTTGTTCGCCGGCAGTAAGAACTACTACATTTCAGCAATTACCACCAAAACCGGTTGATGCTCCAATAAAAATATTTCGAATTAAAACACCTCGGTGCAATTTTGAAGAAATAGGCATCGTTAACTCCCGCCAACGCAATACATTTATTTCAATGGACGAGGTTATGAACTCATTGATAGTTGAGGCACGAAACATGGGAGGTGATGCGATTATTGGTTTAAACGAAACAAATCCTATTCATAACGTAAACGAATACGGCATAGACCGGGATCCAGTTTTGTCTGGTACAGTAATCAAATCTACTGATCCTAATTGTAGGCAATGATGCATAACAAACACATTAACTCGGGCTGGCAATTCCGCTGCGCTTCATTGCCAGCCGGTTATGCGGAACGTTCTGCCAAACATTCGTTGATCCCGGCGGCGGAGTGAAACTGGACGTGGGCGTGGAATGGGGGTTATACTACGGGTGGCAGATGCCCACCACGGGCGCGTCTGGCGACTTGGCCTTTGGGCTAGGATGACTGGGCCTCGAATCAAATACGACAGAAAGGCTTCTGCAAAATTGCAGGTTAGGCATACTTTGACAAGAAAAAAACGTTTTTTGATTTTTTTTTGTTAAACAGTAAGTTATTCTTTAACAAATAGTTAAGCGATTACTTAAGAAAATCAAGGAACGGATTTTCTTAAATAATATATGCCTAACCTGCAATTTTGCAGAACTCATATACGACAGACAAGGTCAGGACCAGCTACTTGAGTTTGTTCTGCAACTCCTCAATGGCAGCACGGACAGTTTTGATCTGGTCTTGAAGCTGGGCAACCTCTTGTACCTGCTTTTGCAGCCGAGTCGTAAGCTCCTGGATCTTCGTCTGAGCGTTTCCTGCTTCGACAAGCGCGGCGTCGCGCGAGTTGGTTAGTTCCTTAACTTGCCTTTGCAGCTCATCGCGCGAGTTAGCAAGTGCGTCGAGCTGCCCCTGCATGCTGTTTCGCGACTTGGTGAGCTCGCCTACTTGCTTCTGGAACGCATCGCGCGAGTTAGCGAGCTCATCAAGCTGCTGCCGCAGGTTGTCCCGATCTTGTGTAAGGCCGGCGAGGTCAGACTTGGCCTCATTAAGTGACTTCGATAAGCCGGTTGCGTTGGCCTTTGAGGCGTCCCTTTCAGCCTGGGTTTGCTTCAGGGTGGCCTGCAAGTGTTCCAACTTGCTCTGCAACGCTGCTTTTTCCTCGGCATGACGGTTGCAACTTATCGGAGCGAGGGAAAGACCCAATAGAACGAGAAATGGAAGAATCAGTTTGCCCTTCATCACCATAATCCTCCTTTACCTTCCAACCAAAGTACGCTAAGATTTCCAAAATCATTTGCGTCCAGCTACATAGCTGAACTGCGGAGATATGCCGGATGGCTGCCTCCAACATCTAATTAGTATCTGTTGCGGAAAGCTGAAACTGGCAATGTCACCCCTGCGAAAGCAGGGGGCTACAGCGAAAAAGCTGGATTCCTGCTTTCGCAGGAATGACAAATGCTGTTTCCGCAACGGGAACTAATTAGCAGCGATTTACGACTGAGCACCATAACACAAACCGGCTAAAATGTCAAGCCAATTCGCTTTGGCCGCAGAATGGCCATTGTTCGCTATGGAATCCCCTCCGGCATAGACCTCAATTAAAATATACAAAATCTAAGAGAGAATTACAACTTCAAAACAGGTATTTCGGTCTTAAGATGGCTCTGCAACTGGTTTCTCAAGCGTTTTGCCACTTGTGGAAAGTGCTTAATCACATTTTTGGTCTGCGCTGGGTCATTGCTCAAATCATAAAGGCAAGGGCCTTTGCCGGGGTTCTTACCCTTTATGTTCTGGAAGTAGTGCCACTGTAAATTGTGTATAGCTCCGTAGGCGCCGAACACCGTGTAAACATTATCGTGTATCGAGGGGACCTCTTGTGTTACAAGCTTCCACATGTTCCGGCCATCCATATTCTTGTAATCGTCAATTCCGAGCAGGGCAAGAAACGTGGGCATAAAATCTACAGCACCGACGAGCCCGTCAATGCGTTTTCCAGCAAAGCTCTTATCAGGGTGCTTGATAATCAACGGGATGTGAGTGACGCAGGCATTTAGAAGGGCAGGGGTTTTCTGTACGCATCCTTGCTCGCCGAGGTGGGTGCCATGGTCTGTTGAAAAGACGACAACTGTGTCATCCATAAGCCCCAGTTGCTCAACGGCTCTTACAAGCTGGCCAATACAATAATCGCTGAATGACACTTCGGCTGCGTAGAGGTCTCTGATAACAGGCAAATCATCAGGCCGTATGTCCTTGTTTCTGACTCCGTATCCAAATAAGTATCTTTCGTAGGGATATTTGTCACGATACATTTTTTGGAACCGCGGTGGAGCATCCCAGGGTTCGTGCGGATCGAACATATCAATCCAGAGCATAAACGGCTTATTGTTCATGTTCTGCTCGAGCCAGTCCATAGCTGCCTGGCAGGACCTTGCGCAGAAGTAATCGTGCTCGCGGTTTCTATTCTGTGTATTCATCAAATACTGGCGCATATTTCTGTCGTAACGCTCGTTCCATAAATGAGCGGGCATGTGCTTTTTAGGGTCAAACTTATCTTGCGGACCACTTTTCCATCTGTCGGTTTCCTGGCCACGGACCCACTGCCAAGAATCAAATCCGCGATGAAAATTGTAGTCCGGCTTAAAATGGTGATAGGTGTCAACAATGAAACCAGTTGTGAAGCCACGTTTGCTCAAGACTTGTGCGAGAGTCGTGTCACTGGCGGCGAGGGGCTGCCACTTGGCTTCGGGCAGGACGCTCTTGCCCGTGTGGTACACCCTTCGACAAGGAATGGTGGGCAGTCCTTCAGCGCTGGCGTTCTCGAACAATACGCTCTGCTTTGCGAATTCGTCGAGGTAAGGGGTCTTTATGCGATTGCTGCCATAACAGCCAAGATGGTCTGCCCGCCAGGTATCGGCGATGATTACAATCAAGCTGGGCCGATCAGCCTTCGAGGTCCGACGGCCTTGCGCTTTCAAGCTCCCGGACCATATAGGCATTTCCGATTTCTCTTCGTTGGACTTTTCAGCACCAGCTCCGACGAGTCCCATAGCACCTATTGCAGCCATTGACCCAATGAAATCCCTTCTGGTAAATGAGTCTTTGTCTTTCTTTGGCGCCTGAGAAGATTTCTCTCGTTCTAACCTTACTTTTTTGCGTGACATAATCGGTCTCCTTCCATCAATTTGTGACGAAAGCTCTTGATCCTAACACAGGGTCTGGTTCGCACGAAGACCCTGAAGAAACGCCATAATCGGGGGGCGTCAGACTTTGGCAGCAGCAGACCTTGACCTGGCCGGGACAGCTTTTACAGTCGCAGTTATGCGAGCTTTGCCGGCGCGCGGCTTTTTGCGGCTGTCGATCACAGCGTAGGTGCCTACGGAGCGCCATTTTTTGTATCTGTTCTCAAGTAGATTCTCAATCTTTGTGCGTTTGAGGTCCGCCAGCGTTCGAGCAATGTACCTTTCGACGTTATAAACCGTATCGTGAATATTGCGGTGTGCCCCGCCGAGCGGCTCAGGAATAATTGCATCAATCAATCGCAGCTTATGTAAATCTCCGCTGGTCAATTTGAGGGCCTGCGCGGCGTCGGCGGCCTGTGAGCCATCGCGCCAGAGGATTGCGGCGCAGCCTTCGGGTGATATGACCGAATAGTAGGCATACTCAAGCATCGCCATCCTGTCACCTACGCCTATTCCGAGAGCGCCACCTGAACCACCTTCACCGATACAGATGCAGATTATCGGGACCTTCAAACGCGACATTTCGGTGAGATTGATTGCTATTGCCTGGGCCTGGCCCCGCTCTTCGGCGCCGATGCCGGGATATGCTCCCGGGGTGTCAATAAGGGTAACGACAGGGATGCCATATTTTTCGGCAAATTTCATTTTCGCCATTGCCTTGCGGTACCCCTCGGGATTTGGACATCCGAAATTGCAGGCGACTTTTTGCTTCGTGCTTCTTCCCTTGTTTTGGCCGGCAATCAATACTCTGTTCCTGGCGATTTGCCCGATTCCGGTTATGATGGCCCGGTCGTCGCCGAAGCATCTATCGCCGTGCAGCTCGCGAAAGTCTTTGACCATCAGGTCAAGATAATCGCTGAGCAAAGGCCTCTTCGAATGGCGTGCCACCTGGACGGTTTGCCAGGCCGTAAGATTCGAATAGATACGTCTTAGCTCAGCGACCTGCTCTCGCTGGAGCTGACGAATCTCAACGGAATAGTCGATGCCTTTAGTTGAACTGAGACGGCGCAACTCCTTCATCTGGCGATCAAGGTCGGCAACCTTTTCCTCAAAGTCCAGATGATCGCCGTCGCTGAGTGTGTTATCGCTATCTGCCATTTTGGTTGTCAGCTATCCGGCTTAGCCGTATGACTGCGGCACGACTGCGTTGATACGACATAATTATCACAAAAAAACTGCCCACACAGAATCCGCGGGGCTTAGTCTGTTTGCCATATCTGTTGGCTCTTTTCTACTAAACGTGAAATGTTAGCATTTTACTTGAATAAATCAAAGAAAAAAATTGACATCAAGGGTGGCTTGCTATAGCTTTTAGCAGAAATTGATTCGCGGCTTGCTTCCATAAGGTCTTTATTTTGAAAGACTTAAGGCAAATAACGGTGATAGGGTTGGGTCTGGTGGGCGGTTCGATAACATTGGCGATTTTGCGCTGTTTGTCCGGGGTGAAAGTGGTAGGTTACACGCATCGGCCCGCTACTCGCCGGCGAGCAAGAGAACTGGCGGTGGCAACGGAAATTGCCGAGGACATGGCAGAAAGCGTGTCAGAAGCGGACTTGGTCATCATAGCAACGCCTGTATGTACGTTCGAGGAGACCTTTGAGGCGATTGCCGATAGGCTGCCGGCGGGCTGCATTGTCACCGATGTTGGCTCAACAAAAGTCCTGGCCCAGCGATGGGCCACCAAGAGGCTGCCTAAGACAACCCATTATGTCGGCTCGCATCCCATTGCAGGCTCAGAACAAAGAGGTGTCGAATTTGCCAGAGACGATTTGTTTGAGCGGACGACCTGCATTTTGACAACAACACAAAAGACTAATCGCAAGGCGGTGCAGACTCTTAAGAGATTTTGGTCGAGCCTGGGCTGCTCGATAAAACTAATGACACCCGCGGAGCACGACAGAATCCTTGCAAATGTGAGCCACGTGCCCCATATAGTGGCAGCGGCGTTGACAAATGCCAGTGACAGCGAGGAACTAAAACTTGCCGGCACGGGCTTTATTGATACATCGAGAGTGGTGTCGGGGCCAGCTAATATCTGGACTGACGTACTGCTTACGAATGCAAACAATACCAACAAAGGTATCGACAAAATCACGGCTGAATTAGCGAAACTGAAAACAGCGATTACAACGCAAAACAGAAGACAAGTCGAAAAGCTGCTTGAGAAGGCCAGAAACAAACGTGAAGCACTGGTCAAGTACAAAATGCGAAGGGACGAATTGACATGAGTAGGACAACAATAACGAGGAAATGTATCCCGCCGAATAGACAGATTTTGCAGCAGTGGATCGAGTGGAGCACGTAAATGCGATCTTATCTACTTGCTGCAGCTTGTTTTTCATAGTATGTATTTTGAGGTTTTGTCGTCATGGGTGAAAAGTCAGAGCTTCAATACACACGGCATTTTAAGGCTATGCTAAAAGAGCGCTCGATTCCAATGTCGTTGATTAAGGGCACACTGGCAAAGCCAGGAAAAGTCGAAGAACATTCTGACGGCACAAAACACTTCTTGCGCCAAATACCAGAACATGGCAACCGATGGTTGCGTATCATTGTCAATGCTACTACAGTGCCTAACAAAGCTGTGACAGCTTTTTTCGACCGAAGATTGAGAGGTGAGTAATGCGACTGAAAGTTGATAAAGAAAGTGACACTCTTTATCTGCGCCTTGATGAAAGTAAAGTGGTTGAGTCAGAGGAAGTACGTCCCGGGGTGATTCTTGATTTTGACAGCGAAGGCCGTGTCGTCGGAGTCGAGTTCCTCGAAATCAGCTCACGTGCCACCTGGGAAGAGCTTTCATCTCTACAGTTCAAAACAGTGTAAGATCTCCGGTATTGTAGTAGCAAGATGGAGTTGTTCGCGTGATAAAAAGGCTTCTGCAAAATTGCAGGTTAGGCATACTTTGACAAGAAAAAATCGTTTTCTGATTTTTTCTTGTTAAACAGTAAGTTGTTCTTTAACAAATAGTTAAGCGATTATTTAAGAAAATCAATCCGCCGACGGCGGACTTAAATAATATATGCCTAACCTGCAATTTTGCAGAACTCATCGTGATACAAGTAAGGGAGTATTATCGTGAGGCAATGGCGTTTTGAGGTTTTTAACGGGTCCGGGTTTTCCGATGTACACAGCAATAGTGTGTTGGAGGACATCCAGGAACTGGGCATTGGTTCGGTCGAAGCGGTTCAATCGGCTACGGTGTTCCTTGTTGAGGCTGATTTCGATGAAGGCTTCGCCAAGCGTGTGGCAAAGGAGCTGCTGACTGACCCGGTCTGCGAAGAGTACTATATGGGCAGAAGCGGTGCGCCTGCTGGGCTGGCAAAGGCAACGCTAATCGAAATACATCTGAAAAGTGGCGTCACCGACCCTGTGGCCGAATCAGTCATGGCAGCGGTCGCTGATATGGGTGTCAAGGCTCACAATGTCCGAACGGCACGAAAGTATGTCCTGCTCGGAGACATTACATCGAGCCAGGCCGACACAATCGCAAAGAAGATCCTGGCAAACGATTGCATTGAAGTTGTGTTGATTGGCAATGAAGCTGAGCCACCGAGTCCGCATCTAAAACCCTACGAATTGCAGATAGTACACTGGCCCATACGTGACCTCGACGACGATGGATTAGTCGCTCTGAGTAAAGACAAAGATTTGTTCCTGAATCTGGTGGAGATGCAGACGATTCAGAAGTATTACAGGGAACTTGGCAGAGAGCCGACCGATGTTGAGCTTGAGGCAATCGCCCAGACCTGGAGCGAGCACTGCGTCCACAAAACGCTCAAGAGCGCCGTCGATATGTCAGTCAACGGCGAGCAAATACATTTTGACAACCTGCTAAAAGATACCGTTTTCAAAGCGACCAAGATACTCAACAAGGAATGGTGCATATCGGTCTTCGTTGATAACGCGGGCGTTGTGGAATTTGACGATGATTCGGCTGTTTGCTTCAAGGTCGAGACGCATAATCATCCGTCAGCACTTGATCCGTACGGCGGGTCAGCTACCGGAATCGGCGGCGTAATTCGTGACCCGATGGCGACCGGGCTGGGTGCAAAGCCGATCGCCAATACAGACATATTCTGCTTTGGACTGCCGGACATGAAACTCCAAGATGTTCCCAAAGGGGTCCTTCATCCGAGGAGGATTATGAAAGGCGTTGTGGCAGGCGTTCGCGACTACGGCAACAGGATGGGAATACCAACGGTCAATGGAGCAATTTACTTCGACGACAGATATATAGCTAATCCGTTGGTCTATTGCGGCAATATCGGCCTAATCGACAAAAACAAATGCTTCGATAATCCACAAGCCGGAGATATGGTTGTAGTGGTGGGCGGCAGGACAGGTCGGGACGGAATACACGGAGCAACTTTTTCAAGCGGAGAGATGACGCACGAGCACGAGACCGTCTTCTCGCACGCTGTGCAGATCGGCAATCCAATAACCGAAAAGAAGATGTTAGACGTACTGCTTCAGGCAAATGAAGCTGGTCTGTACGAGGCGGTCGCTGACTGCGGAGCGGGCGGACTAAGCGGTGCTGTGGGTGAGATGGGTAAAGAACTCGGCGTGGAGGTGGACCTGGAAAAAGTGCCGTTGAAATACGGGGGGCTTAACTATACCGAAATCTGGATTAGCGAAGCCCAAGAGAGGATGGTCTTAGCCGTTAAGCCGGAAAACCTGGAAGCAACGCTGAAGATCTTCGCAGACGAGAATGTCCAGGCGACGCTAATAGGCACCTTTACCGGCGATAAGAAGCTGACATTGCGGTACAACGGTCAAAAAGTGGGCGAACTTGACATGGAGTTTTGGCACGAGGGGGTGCCCAAATACTCGCGTAAGGCGGTCTGGGTGACACGTAAGCTGAGTGAGCCGAGCTTGCCGGCAAAAGACAACTACAATGACGACCTTCTGCAAATCCTTTCATCCTACAATGTCGCGAGCAAGGAATGGGTGATACGCCAATACGACCACGAGGTTCAGGGTGGTTCGGTAGTCAAGCCGCTAACAGGAGTAAACAACGACGGTCCCAGTGACGCGGCGGTGATACAGCCCAAGTTAAATTCGGATAGAGGGCTGGCTATTAGCTGTGGGATGAATCCGGTATATGGTGACATTGATCCGTATTGGATGGCCCTTGCTGGAATCGATGAGGCAATCAGGAACTTAACCTGTGTGGGTGGGCGAAGCGATAAGATTGCCCTGCTGGACAACTTCTGCTGGGGCGATTGCACGAAGCCCGAAACGTTCGGCCCATTAGTGCGGGCGGCTCAGGCCTGCTATGACGGCGCAATGGCCTTCGAGGCGCCATTTATCTCCGGCAAAGATTCCCTAAATAACCAATTCGCCTGCGAAGACGGGACAAAGATCTCCATCCCATCGACACTTTTAGTCAGTGCAATATCAATAGTCGATGACATCAACAAGTGCGTAACGATGGATGCAAAGAAAACGTCTAACTTTCTATTTATTGTGGGTGAAACAAAGAACGAACTTGGCGGCTCGCACTATTACAAGATCAACGGTGAATTAGGAGCCAACGTGCCGAAATTGGACCTCGAAATGGCTCCGAGGATTGCGAAGAAGATTTCCGCGGCGATAGCACAGGGCCTCATAGTCAGTTGTCACGATTGCTCCGAGGGCGGGCTGGCTGCAGCGCTTGCGGAGATGGCCTTTGCAGGTGGACTGGGTATAGAAGCAGATTTGCGGGGTCTGCCAAAAAGCAAAGACTGCTCGCGTGTGGACGCACAACTGTTCAGCGAATCAAACTCCCGCTATATCGTGGAGCTTGAGCCGGAAGATTACGATGCCTTCGCAAAACTTATGCTGGGTTTGCCGTTTGGGCAAATCGGCAGGGTAACAGAGCAAAAAACACTTGTCATGAAGGCGGAAGACGGAAAAACTGTTATCGATGCGGATATAGATTCGTTAAAACAGGCGTGGCAAAAGACGTTTGATTGGTAACAAAGAATTAGCCACAGAGGACACAGAGAAAATACAAAAAAATGGCATGGTTCAATCCTGGGTGGCAGCCTCAAGCGCAGCTTGGGGATGGCAAAGCTCCAAAAGCGGCGTAACCATCCCCAAATCCTTCGGATTTGAGGCTGCCACCCACTATGGAGCCAGAAATCAATGTTACCCAGAATCTGAGCTATTTGAACCATGCCAAAAAAATGGATTCCCGCTCCTTCGACTTTGCTCAGGACAGGTTTCGCGGGAATGACAAACACTGAACATAAGAGATGAAGTCCCGCCCATTCGGCTTCGTTCAGGGCAGGGTTTTCGTGGGAATGACAGAGATTGGACATAAACCACGCGTTCGGGGAAGTGACAAGAAGGATTTGAACATCAGACAGGAAAAAAGGTAAGAGATGGTAGAGATAAAAGCAATAGTGCTGCGTGCAGCGGGGATAAACTGCGATACGGAGACCGAGTACGCCCTTGAGCTGGCAGGGGCGTCAGCTCAGCGTGTGCACGTAAACAGACTGATCGAGGATAAAGCTGCGCTGGAGAAATACCAGATAATGGTTTTTCCCGGAGGCTTTAGCTACGGCGATGATGTGGCAGCAGGTAAAATCCTGGCAAATCAAATCATACATCACCTTTACGAGCCGATACAAAAATTCATTGAGGACGGCAAATTAGTGCTTGGGATATGCAATGGGTTCCAGGTCCTGGTTAAGGCAGGGATCCTGCCGGGCGGTGACAAAGAACGAGCCGCAGAGAACACAGAGAGCACAGAGAAGAATCAATTATCAAGAATCGGCAGTCAATCTGTTACCATAACTTACAACGACAGCGGCAAATTCGAGGACAGATGGGTATATCTATCTCCGCAAACCGAGAAGCGCATCTTCATTGAGTCGGGTAGACAAATTTACCTGCCGGTCGCTCATGCCGAGGGAAAGGTCGTTGCCAAGGACACAACCACATTGGAGACACTAAAATCGGAGGGGCATGTTGCCTTCAAATATGTGGATGAAAGCGGCAAGGAAGGTGACTACCCTGTTAATCCCAACGGCTCGGCGGATTCGATAGCCGGCTTGACGGACACGACCGGCAGAGTTCTGGGACTGATGCCACACCCGGAAAGGTTTGTCAGGCCGACCCAGCACCCGCGCTGGTCACGTCTGAAAAACCGACAAGACGGTGATGGAATGACAATCTTCAGCAACGCGGTGAGATTCATCAAGGAAAACTTCTGAGGTGCCAGCGGAGCCAATCACAACTCTACTCGAATAATCTCCTTATATCGTCGTCCGTAATCCTTTCATCGGGTCTGATTGGCTCTCCTCGCTGCCTTCTTAAGTGCTCAAAATACTCCTCGACGTTGTCCGGAGCCGATTTGATTACGAGCCCCAATGAATATCTCATCAAAGAGATATCGGCTCCATCCAGGACGCCTTTTATGAGACCCGTTTCCGAGTCTTCCTGGCTGTCCATTTCTCTATCGAATCTGTCCAAAGTATCCCGTAAGGTGCCGTACTCCATCTCCTCCTTGGCTACGGGCTTATTCGTTATGTGAGAGTAGGGCAGCTTCATGGCTCGAAAGAAGTAGGCAGCTTCGGGGGGAATGGCACTTGCATGCTCAAAACCATCCTTGAACTCTGGGCCGCCATAATACGGGGGCAGCAATATGTGTGGTTTCTGGAACAGAACAATGCCTCGCCTTACGACCGTTCTGTCCTTGAATCGGCTGTGCTCTGCGAC
>DAOWID010000118.1 GCA_030641115.1 Planctomycetota bacterium
AAAAGTGGCATCCAGAGTGTTAAGTTCCTGAATATAAAAGCAGACCCAACCCCGAGCCAGTAAAGTGTCATACCTGCAAAAAAGGCTGAGCAAATCACTGCAATTCGGTGCGGCCAATACAAATATAAGACGGGGTACAGAAGAAAGATAAGCGAAGCCAAAAGATTAATTGCTACCCCTGTGGGAAATATGAATTTCCTCGGCACTTTCCGGTGGCCGGGCAGACAATAAGCAAAAGGTTTCGCTAATATATCTATTGGTAATGTCGCTATTAAAAACCCTATAAAAAACATCGACATCATAAGGATTGCGCATTCACCTCTTTTCGCTGTTTTATCCAGCGTCCCTGCGATACTTGCAAACACAATGAATCCTAAGAACAAATAAAGCAGCCAGAGACCGCGACGCTGATAAAGATGCTTCAAATTAACGGTTAAGATACTCATTTTTGCACTCCGGTACCTCATAATCTTCTCAACTAACAACAATCTTGTATATCTCTTCCAGCGGCAGCGTCTCAATCTCTACCCAGCAATCCAGACGTTTTGCCTGCTCCTGCAGTTTCTCTTGTGGGCAGTCTCGCACCGTTAGTATGGCCTGGCCGTCACTCCGCTTGCAGTGTACCACGTTCTCAAAGGGCAGTTCGGCCGGCAGCTCCCCAGTTAAAGCGCTGATACGCACCTGGCTGAATCGCTCTCTCAATTCGTCAAAACTGCAGTCCAACAGGATACGCCCTTCGTTCATTATCACCGCGTGGTCGATGACCTTCTCAACGTCGCTCAGTATGTGCGATGAGATGATGATGGTTCGATTCTCGGCCTGGATGATCTGCAGCAGCAAATCCAGAAAGCGCGCACGTGCTATCGGGTCCAGAGCCGCCGCCGGCTCGTCCAATATCAGCAGCTCCGGCTCAAAGCCTATCGCCACTAGTATCGCCAGCCTCTGGCGCTGCCCGGGTGACAAAGACCCAACACGTGCCTTGGTGGAAATCTCGAAGTCCGCTATGTATTTTTCCTCAAGCTCGCGATTCCAGTTCTCGTAGTATGTGCTGACATAGCGAATCAGTTGCCTGACCGTCATCCATTCAAGAAGCTCGCCTTGTTGGTGGACATATCCTATCCGCGCAAGCTCCTTTGGGCCTAATTTACCCGCTTCGCAGCCAAAGGTGACACACTCCCCGGCATCTGCTAAGTACAGTCCAATTATATGTCGGAGCAATGTACTTTTGCCTGCCCCGTTGGCTCCCAACAGCCCTATGATCCTGCCGGGGTATATCTGAAGATCGACCTGGTCAAGGGCCGTTGTCTTTTTGAATCGTTTGCAAACCTTACGCATTTGCACTATTGGTTTTTCGCTATTCATTAGACTGGCTCCTCGTTTGTGAATCATACTTGCTGTATAACTTAGTCAGCATCTCTTGTGTTTTTTCCTCTGGTATTCCAAACTGTATTGCCGTCACCGCCGCCTTTCTCAGAATATCTTCCAGAAGTTTCGCTTTGGTCCGCGTTTTCTGGTCCCTTCGCAGCCTGGCTACGAACAGCCCAATCCCGCGACGTCTTTCCAGCAGCCCTTCGACCTCGAGCAGTGTATACGCCTTGCTGATTGTCATTGGGTTGACCCGAAGCTGGGCTGCAAGCTCGCGCACCGACATCAACTGCTCGCCTTCGCTCAACCGCCCGGCCATTATCTGTTGCCGTATCTGCGCGATTACCTGGCGGTAAATCGGCAATCCACTATGATGGTCAATTTCCAGTAACACGTCGCTCTGTTCCTAACCTGTATTACTGTATTAGTGTCATAATACACTATACGCGTGGGACAGGGCTTGTGCAACAAAAAAATCGAAATTTTTCAAAAAATTCTTCGTCCAGCCTCCGATTGGTGCCCAGCTTCTGGTCACGGGCGTATCGGTCTAGCCGCATCAAAAGTGTGTAAGTCTTTGTACTTAAATAACTTATCGCGTTAGCTGCCGAGATGTTTACTTTGCGGCAGTTTATGTGGTGCGAAAGGTCGGTGCTCACATAAACCTTCACGAGAACGGCCACTTTGGCTTGCTTTCGAGGATCTTCGGATACGCAACCCCTTCAGGCAGAATTATGCTTGGCCTGCACGAGCCATTTGCGTTGTTCGCAAGTGGTTGTGTTTCAAGGTAGTTGGAAAAATCTTCAAATCGTATTTACCCCAACATTGCACCATAACTGCTCATTTTTCTTCAGCTAAAAGAAGAATTACTGCAAATTGACCCCAATAA
>DAOWID010000449.1 GCA_030641115.1 Planctomycetota bacterium
AAATAATTGGAGTAACCGTTCACGGGGCAAATATGCCATTTTATGTCATTGCGAGGCCCGCCTTCGGCGGGCCGTGGCAATCTAAATCGTTACATTTCAGATTGCTTCGTCGTAAAACTCCTCGCAATGACCCCAAGAACGCAACTTATACGCTGTGAACGGTTACTAATTTATGTGATTGGTATGATAAGATTACTTGCAGATATCACAGGAGGGGGTTTCTACAGCGATAAAGGGGATGTTCTCTGCGCAAGAGAAAACGGAGCCATTCCTCCTCCGAAACGGCTCCGTACCCTAAGTTAAACAAAACCGCTCATGCCGGTCTTGCGGTTGTCGGAACTGGGCGGGCTTTCCTACTCCTTTGTAATCCTTATTCTTTGTTTTTCGGTTTTAGGACGGTCCGCCCTAAGCGTTCCTTCGAATACAAACTTGGTTTAGCTGCAAAAGATATGCCAGTTCCAGGCAACAGAACACTGAAGCCATCCCCCGCATCGCCTAATAGTCTGCGACAAATACGGTTACATTTATGCGTGTCATTCTCGTTTTGAAGCCACAGATTCTACATCTTGACGGCGTGTCGCTTTTTTTCAACACCAAGTGTGCCCAGCCAGCCTATTCCAACGTATTATAGGAACTACAAGTTGTTGGACAACAGGGAGATTCGCCCGATGTTCACAAAAAACAACGCAAGAGGGAACAATGTGAACAGCAGCACGCCGCTATTGCCACGCAGCGCATTCCAAGTTCGCAAGGCACAAATCGCGTGTGCTACTGCCCCGAAGTGTCGAATCTCCCTCTTGCCGAACGTACTTATTGTTGCCTGCCGACAAACTTCCCCAGACTCACTCAATCCGCCTTTTGATACTTGACCGAGCAAACTCGATCCGTCCAGCTACAAAGCCAGCGGTCGAACAGCATCCGCTTGCCGGTTCGCTCCTGGTCCAGCCGAAAAATGCTGTTTTTTCGCCACGCAATAATCTCATCGGCAATCGCCTGAGACTGCTGCCCAGCCAGCTCCGTCCTAACAGATTCGAGCGGGTCTGTGCTCAGGTCATATACCCAGAGCTTTCTGTCCGTCGGATTATATATGAACTTGTGATTACCCTGTACAAGACCTGCCGGCGCCTGCCGCATCCAGTCCGCGAAATACACTTGGCGGCCATCTGGCACATCTCCGAGCGCATTGACGCCATCGAAGTCACCAACGCTTGTCTCGAAACCCAACAGGCTCAACAGAGTTGGCGTCAAATCGACAGAGCTAACCGGCTCCATAACCTTGCTGCCCGATTCCACCAAGAACGGCGCCCGTATGACCCAGGGTACGCGCAAGACCTCTTCGAATGCTATTCGACTGTGGCCGAGTAGGCCATGCTCACCGAACGCCTCGCCGTGGTCTCCGACAACGCACAAAATCGTTTTGTCGGTGAGATTCAGCTTGGCAAGCTCCACGTCCAGTGCAGCTAAAAACTTATCGGTGTAAAAAATCGCCTGTCGATAGCAGTCTACCGTTTCCTTGGCCGGCGTACCAAACCACTCCGGCACTTCGTATGGGTCGTGTGTAACCGAGCAGAGAATCGTCAGCAAAAAAGGACCTTCCTCAGCCTCAATCCATTCGGTGATAGGTTTTAACATCGAAAATTCATCGCACCCCAGATACCCGACGAAGCAGTTCGGGTCATTCAGATCGTCTCTCGCCCAGAACTTGTCGAACCCGAGGTTATGGACCAAGCCCGGCCGAGATTCGAAATTGCCCTTGGCCGATTGAAAAAATGCAGTTCGAAAATTCAACTGGCCGCTGACAATCGTAGCTATGCTCGCGTAGGGCTTAACGGCAGGAACCGCCTCAGCAATATCCTGGGACGCCGAAGGGAACCGACCTGTCAGAAGTGCAAATAGCGCTTTAGTCGTGTGTGTCACCGTCGAACGGGCATTTGCGAATTCAACACCCTGCCCAGCCAATGTGACAAGATAAGGCGTCAGGTCACTCGGAGATTCGGTGTCGGAACCAGCAGCGAAATCGAAACCTCTTCGTCCGTCTCCGAGCGACGTATAACGATATTGAATACCCTCAAGAACAACTATGACTACATTGTGGTTTATCTGCTGTGGTCTTAGCACAATCTGCACTTCGTCAAAGGCAGGTATCTTTCGTTTGGCATTAGTGAAATCGGCTCTGGCCAGACGACCGACATCGGGCAAAACAAAACTCATTATCGCCCTTAGTTGACAGTTGTAGCGCAGCCCCGCCGAGCCTATGTGTGGTGAGCCACGCCTGATCACTGTACCACGGCTCAGAACGGCGACGACGATAATAATCAGACAAATAGTGATTCTGTTCACGAAGCGCTTGCGCTCGTAATTCGGCAGCGTCGGCTTTGCCACGGTGAAAAAGAAAAAGACAAGTGCAAGAGTAGTGGGCACAGCCATAACAACAGTCGCTTTCGGCATCTTTATAAGATTGACTATAACAATGTGTAATGCGTTTATCGGATCACGGAATAATGGCAAAAACACTGCCGGCAGAATTTGCGTCCCCGTCCTTATCAGCCACGCAACATTCATAACCGACCAGGTACATACAACAGCAGCAGCAATGGTAGCTGCCCGCATGACCCATCTTCGCTGCCAGCGAAAACATATCATCGCCAGTACAGCCTCTATACCCAGCAGTACAGAGACATCCGCAAGTATCCAGCCGAGATATTCATTGACCAGTCCGCAACGCCACGAATGAAACAGCTTTACCCCCAGCGTAAAGAATAGCGCAGCGAACATAATGACACTGTAAGCACGCCGAGCCAAAAGCCCGTACAATCGGCGAATAGACAAAACCCTGTCAATCCTGGACGCCAATTGTGAGCAGCCCGTATCCATAATCCCCAAAATACTAAAACTATCACCAAATGGCAAGTCGGTATAGGGGTTTTCAATCATTTCTGCAGATACCTACCCGCCAAATTCAGAATTTCTGAAATTTTTTTATTCCTTCCAATACAATAACTTAGCTCAACCAACACACAGAACAACCGCAGAAAGGTCCAGAAAGCCAACTTCCACTCAAAATACAAAGGCCTGACTTGGTACAAGCACCAAAAAACGCTGGGCCGTCCGAATAATGGCCGATGGCAGCTCAAAGTTCATCGGCTATTTCCACAACGAAATCGCCGCCGCAAAAGCCGGAGTTTATCCGCCGTCCTGAAAGTCCGCCGTAGGTGGGGCGGAACAAGGCCGCTAAGAAGTATCACGGCGAATTTGCAGCCCTAAATTTCCCCTCAACATGATACTTAGCCCCCTAATTTATTAGGCCCTTACTATTGGAATCTTGCGCAAAATGGTCATAACGTAGAGTCCGTTTTAATAGGTTGTGGCATAAAGCCCCTGACTGTGTCAGGCAAACGACATGCCAAATCGTTGTTATTTGGCGTGGCGTTTGGTCAGCCCGGCAGCAATAGCGAAGCTTTTTACTTTCAGAACAAGCAATCTCCCTCCCTCGAAAGAGGCTAAGGAGGGAGATTGCGGTCGTGCGAATCCGATGGATGTTTATGAGCCCAAGGCGGTTTCGTTGAGGCGTCAGCGTTTTATCCAACCCTGTTTGGTCCCGGCTCGACCGGCTTAGGGGGTCCCTGCTCACCGCAATTGATTGCCCACATCCCGCCTTTTTGCATTTTGACATGTATTTTTGCTTTTTCCCCTTTGGTTTTTGATTTTTTCCTTGCCTTTTCCCCCCAATCCCGACCATAATATCCATGCTTGGGTGGCAGCCTCAAGCTTGCCCTGAGCGAAGTCGAAGGGCGCAGCTTGGGGATGGCTTGTCCCGCAAACGCACCATCGCGGCCGCCTGGAATTTACACTATTGATGAAGTTACGTTTAGCCGTCGCCGAAACGGCGACGAGCAGAGCTTGTTGCGGAATCCAAACGAGAAACGTAGAAGATACAAAGAAGGCAGAAGACAGAAGATAATCAATGTTTAGCCGGCAGACCTGTGGTGCCGGTTTAAAAGGGACGTGATACGAAATACGATATACGCGACCTGTCCTGAGCACGGTCGAAGGATACGAAATCGTCCGAACCAGCGGCTGCGCGCCGCCGATGAGTTTGATGTTATGCGGAAACTAAATGATGCGGAAATATCAGATTCCAAAGTTTCTTGAAGATACTGTCACTCAAGCCCATTATGATAGGTGGCTTCACCGAAAAGCGGTTGCCCATGTCAATCGCGATCGGAACAGAGGGAACAAAACAGCGATAAACGAAGAATACAAAATAGCCATACATAAAGCAGTTTCTGACTCTGAAGGGAAAGATGCCTATACGGGGGAGGAACTAAATTGGACTCTATTAAGTAAATACGACAACAAAGCATCAAAGAAGCATGGTAGGAACTATAAGAAACAATTTGCTTTGTTGCCTTCGGTCGACCACGTTGGTGATGGAACTGGGCCGGTTGACTTCAAAATCTGTGCTTGGAGAACAAATGATGCGAAGAGCGATCTCCCATATAAGGAATTCGTGGAATTGTGCACAAAGATCGTGAAAGTAGCCAACAATAGAAGATAACCCCGACCGCGCCGGGTGGTGTCGAGATAGTGGTTAGTAGAATGAGATTGCCACATCCGCCTACGGCGGATTCGCAATGACATAAAACGGATTCCGTGTCTCCAGGCAACATATTGCCGGGGCAGGCAAGGACGCAATGACAAAACCATGGTGGGGCAGGTATGATGAAAATGAATTTTGGGGTAACGCAGAAGAAGCAGGAAGAACTTGAGGCGAGGATGTCGGCGCTGGGGGTGCGTGAAGCAGACCTGCAGGAAAAATATATTCGTTCATCAGGGCCGGGCGGACAAAAGGTAAATAAGACAGCCAGTTGCGTTTATCTGAAACACATCCGCAGCGGGCTGGAAGTCAAGATGCAGCGGGAACGGTCGCAAGCCCTCAACCGGTATTATGCACGAAAACGATTGTGTGAGCTGGTCGAAGAGGAGAAATTCGGCTCTGAGAGTCCTGCGGCATTAAAGGCCGAGAAGATTCGCAAACAGAAACAGCGGCGCAAACGCCGAAGCAAAGGGGCAAGCCCCCATTAGAGTTGACGACACTCCAGACAATGGGGCAGGCAGAATCAATTGACTATTTAGTATTTACCATTTATTATTTTGTGGTGGCTAAATAAAAAGGAGACCTCGCGCGGCGATGTAAAAGCCGTAAGTGAATGGATGCTATGCGACTATATCTAATCAATCCCTCAAACCCGCTTGTCAGCATCGTCAACGTCAAGGAGAGCCGCTGGAACCGCTACCGCGTGTGGAAACCGCTCAGCCTTATGGTTCTCGCCGGCCTGACCCCGCCGGAGTGGGAAACCGCAATCGTGGACGAGAACATCGGCGTGCCGGACTATCAGGCCATGCCTCGGCCGGCACTGTTCGGCATTCCCGCTTTCACCTCGCCGGCAAACCGCGCCTATGAAGTGGCCGGTTACTTCCGGTCTTTGGGCGTACCCGTTGTCATGGGCGGCATTCATGCAACCATGTGCCTGGACGAGGTCATGCAGCGCGCCGACTCGGTCGTCACGGGGGAAGCCGAGGGCATCTGGCCGCAGCTCCTGGAGGACGCCCGGCATGGCAGCCTGAAGCGCCGGTATGACGGAGGGCTTGCCGAGATGAACGGTGTCCCGTTCGCCCGCCATGATTTGCTGAATGGTGGATATGCCTTCGGAGCCATTCAGACCACACGCGGCTGTCCATTGAACTGCATTTTTTGCAGCGTGACGAGGTTCAACGGGGCCAAGTACCGACAGCGACCGATTGTGGATGTCGTGCGGGAATTCCGGTCGATTCGTGAGAAACACGTTCTGGTGGTGGACGATAACCTCATTGGCACGCGCCCTGAACACATCGCCCGCGCCAAGGACCTGTTCCGCGCGATGGCACAGGCGAAACTGCGAAAGAAATGGATTGCCCAGGTCACCATTAACTTCGCAGATGACGAAGAACTCCTGGCGTTGGCTGCTAAGGCCGGGTGCAGTGGCGTCTTCATCGGCTTTGAGTCGCCCTCGCCGGAAGGGCTTCGGGAGATCGGCAAGAAATTCAACCTTCTGAAAGGCCGGGACTTCCGCGCCTCCGTACGGCGCATACGACGGCACAAGATTCTGGTAGTGGGTTCCTTTATCATCGGTTTGGACATAGACGAACCGGGCATCGGTAAACGTATCGCCGAGGTGGCCAGTCAGTACGGTGTGGACAATCTCAATGTGCTGTTTTTGACTCCCTTGCCCGGCACGCGCCTGTGGGACCAGATGACATCGCAGGACCGCATCGGCCTCGATACGTTCCCGGAAGACTGGAAATATTACACACTAACCTTCCCTGTAGCTCGGTATAAGCATTTGTCTCTGGACGCCATCATCGATGAAATGATCTGCTGTGACCGACACTTCTATTCCATGTCGGGCATTGCCCGCAGGGTGTGGACCAACTTGTGGCAATACCGCAAACCGCTGATCACCTTGGTTGGCAATCTCTCATACAGGGGCAATCGCCAGCTGAACTGTAAGGCATACGCGGACTTGAAGCGTTACTGGGGCAATAGGCACAATTGTGTAAAGCAGTCTTGAAGGCCGATGCTGCTTGACTTTCCCGACGATCCCGCCCATAATAGCGCCAGCAGAACGGCGATTCACACTATTGATGACGTTACGTTTAGCCGTCGCTGACACGGCGACGAGCAGGACTTGTTGCGGAATCCAAACGAGATACGTAGATGACACAAAGAAGGAGACAGAAGATAATCAATGTTTAGCCGGCACACCTGTGCTGCCGGTTCACAAAATACGTTTCATAATATACAACATGAGGGATACGCTTCACGGTTTACCCTAAGCTTTGTCGAACCCAGATACACAACCTGTCCTGAGCACGGTCGAAGGATACGAATAAGAACGAACGGCTGCACTGGTATCCTGCTTCGTGTCGCCGGCGAGCTATGCGTTATGCGGAAACCATATAGACGACAGTCATCCACAGAAATCTTAAAAAAATATCACCATTTGCTTGACGTATGATGTATTGTAGTGTATTCTATACGAGTACATTATATTCAGGGAGATTAAAATATGTCAAGAACAATAACACTGAGATTAAAGGATAGTGTCTACAACTTACTGCGTCGACTCGCCGAGCAAGACAATAGGACGTTGTCAAATTTCATCGAAACGTCTACCCTTCGATACATAGAGGAACATGAATACGCAGATGAATATGAAATGGCAGAAATTCGAAACAACCAGGAGCTGAACAGAAGTCTCAAGCGCGGCCTGAAAGATGCAAAACTAAAAAAGGGACGTTTCGTTGGATAAGTATAAAATCTTCGAGACAGATGAATTTCTGAAGAAAATAAGAAAGTTCCCGCGTCAGGACGCTAATTTTGTTCACAAGAAACTGAACGAGTATGTCTATCCGCAAATAAGAATAGAGCCATTCCGGGGACGCAACATCAAAAAACTCCGCGATTACGATCCGCCGATATGGCGCTACAGAATAGGCAAATTCCGGGTCTTTTATTTTATCGATTCTAAAGAAAGAGTAGTCTACATCTTATCTGTTGACCTAAGAAAGGATGCCTACAAGTAGTCAAAGATCGCAGGGTGGGCTTGAAGCCCACCAAAATCAAGGATGATGGGCGGAATTTATGCGCCTGAGGTGGAGCCCATGCGGATCATTGTGGGATTCACACTATTGATGAAGTTACGTTTAGCCGTCGCCGAAACGGCGACGAGCAGAGCTTGTTGCGGAATCCAAACGACATACGTGGATGATACAAAGAAGAAGGCAGAAGATAATCAATGTTTAGCCGGCACACCTGTGGTGCCGGTTCACAAAATACGTCTCGTGATATACAATATGCGGGATACACTTCACGCTTCACGAGATACGAGCGACGAAAGTTGAACCAGCGCCTACACTCGGAGCCCGCTACGCGATGCCCATCCGGATTGTTCAATGATAAAGAAAAAAATTATGCAACTGTTTCGTAGAGACAAGTTAATAGTAGATGGAATAATTGAAATCATGAAATGGCCATCTAAGGGCCCTATTAATTTTGTTAATCCTGTAACAAATATATCCATTGGGATGCCAGAGACCGAGATTCGAAAACAGCTCAAAGACTGTATCGTACGAGAAGATGAAAACCCGCTTGAAGGAATTGATAACATAATCTCAGTTGCCGCTTGGCCTCAAATATGGAGATTTGTTACAAAAGAAAAAAAGTTGGCTTCTATTGTTGTTGAATATGGCATCAATTCTCGTTTTGAGAAGGTTTTTTCAAAAGTTGAAAATAGGATTACAGAAATATTTGCTGGTTCTATCGAGCGTCACATTACGGATATGGACTATCCTGATTATACATGGGAATACAGAAAGCATTACTGTTGTTTAATGATTTTGCTGGATAAGATCGCATATTTACGACCTGGTGTCGCAGATATGGTATATTCTGATATAGAATTAGAGGGAACTTTTATTAGAAAACCAAGAACTAAAGAGGATATTTTGCCTACAATAGCGCTTATTTTCTCCAAGGAGAAGAAAATGCGAGACCTATCCATTCGTTACATAGCATTTGATCTATCGAAAAGAAGTAAAGCAACAACATTTATCCGCCCTCTTGACCTTGACGAATACATAATCTAAGAGACAATAGGGACAGAAATAATAGAAATAATAGGAAATAATAAATGATAGGGACAGCCAGATGGTAATGCTTGGGGACAGTGCACAGAAAAGGGTCACCGTCTTTAATAAGCTTCCGAGGTTAGCGTTGATAATCTAATTTGATAAAATATGTCTATCTTTAAGAAAAAAATTGATTTTAGTCAATTTCTGTCTGAAGTTGTTACTTTTCAATTTGGTTTCCTGGAACAGAATTTTCACAAGCTAATAGTGTTAGCAGATGAACTCAAAGCATTAACGGAAAAAGATAGAGAAGAATTTGTAGACAAAGCACATGAACTGATAATTGTTGACATTTTAATGAACTGCACTCAGCATTTTTATAAAAATTTATCGAGCGAGGAGGTAGGAGAAGCAGTTGGTATTGTGTACGGCGGGTATTTAATAGACTATAAAAAAGTACCAAAACCAGTAGTAGAAAAAAAGTTAGAAAAAGCTATGGAACTTTTCGAGCTGGTTTGTAAAGCCGAGGAAGATATTCAAAAACGAGATGAACATTATAGAAAAATTGGATATAAATCTTATCCTAAAATTGATAATGAGATAAATAAGCAGAAATTTTACCTCTGTCGTGCTTTCGCTGAATATTGTGCCGGTGAAGATATGAAAGCTCCAAATTGGGAAGGTAAACATTTTGCGGCTTTCAAATTAGCGAAGGCAATCGTAAAGGCAGATTTAGTTAAAATTATGCTCAGAGAATTCAAGATCAAGTGGAAATAATTATGAAAATGGAGCAATAGGCGAACAATACGCACGGGGACCCATTGGTGCCTAGGCAGAGTACGCAGAAAACGATAACTGTGCCTACTAACTGGAAAATCTGAATATGGCAAGAATGCCACGACAGACATTCGGCCGAGCTAAGTTGAAGTCTTGGTGTTCTGTCTCCTGCATTCTGTTTTCTCTGTGTGCTCTGTGCACTCTGTGGCCCCCAAAACCCTCGTCAACCTGTGCAGTCTGTGGTTAGAAATTTCACTTGACAACCAACTATTCGGTCTGTATAATATATATCTAACTAAATTGACTAGAATCACAATAGCAAACACGAAAATGGCAAATGGCAAATCGTCAATATCGCAGATCCGCCGCCTTCTGGCGGACCCAACTTGCTCTACAATTGTCGAGAATCCTCTACAAATCGCCCTATTTATGCAAAACAAACCCAATTTGCCGGATGCTCAAATGAACGTAAACTCTTTTCATACAGTGGATTATGAAAATAAATCCAATTGGACA
>DAOWID010000210.1 GCA_030641115.1 Planctomycetota bacterium
GAGCCGGGTAATTCCCGCCCCGATTCCAACTCGGCTGGACGTGGAGGCTTTAGGCCGCCATCGTACCAGACCAAACGCAGGGGCGGCATACCTTCACGTGCGGGGAAGTCAAAGGTCACAATCGATGCCAGAGGCGCCGTCTCGTCAAAAACCATGCTGGCGCTGGCACTGATGCTGGTCGGGTAACGCAGCTTCAGCGCTTTGAATACGTGGTTGAAATGGTGACAGCCCATATCGCCCAAAGCACCGGTGCCGAAGTCCCACCAGCCGCGGAAGTTCCAGGGATGGTACACTGCCCGTCGTGGTCTTTTGCTTGCCTTGACCTGGCGCAATGCCAGGTCGCCGTCACGCCACTCGGCCACAAATGGCCGCATCGCCGCCGGGCCAATCCACAAGTCCCAATCCAACGTGTTTGGAATGGGGTCCTTTCCCGGCGGGCGGAGCATACCCTGGGGCCACAGCGGCCGGTTGGACCAGACATGCGCTTCGCGTACGTCACCGATAGCCCCATCCCAAATCATTTCACAGAGCCGACACGCCGGGTCTGAGGTATTGGCCGATGCTGTAACCTGCGTGGCAACACCGGCCTGCCGTGCTGCTTTGGCCAGAATGCGCCCCTCCTGAATGGTCAGCGTCAACGGCTTTACACAGCAGACGTGCTTGCCTTTCTTTATTGCCGCCAGGCTAATCACATGGTGCGTATGGTCGGGCGTCCCGCAGTAGACCGCGTCGATCTTGTCGCCCTCGGCATCGAGCATTTCGCGGTAATCCCGATAGCGCTTGGCCTGGCTGAAGCGCTTGTATGTCCGCTCGGCGTAAACATCGTCAACATCGCACAGAGCAACGATCTTGGCGCCAGCTTGCTGGCTTATGCCGCCCAGATGGGCGTGTCCGATGCCGCCAACGCCCGCTCCAGCTATCTGGATCGTTTCGCTTGGTGACGTATGCCGGGGCCCGCCGAGAACATAGCGAGGTACAATGGTCAGGCCCGCCAGGGCCGACCCAGCAGTCCGGACGAAATCACGACGTGAGACCGCCTTACCGTTTCCCAGCGCCGCTTTTTCGCAAGCGCACCGGCCACTTTGTCTGTTGGTGTTGCTACTATCAGACTTCATAACATTACTCCTCTTACTAAAGTTTTATGGATATTCCACATCAGTTTGTCAGACCTGCAATAGCGGCGCCGATTAGCGTCGCATTTTCCACACTCACTAATTCAACATACCGACCGTGCTTTTCCTGGAGAAAGCCCTTCAAATAGCACTGGACTTTTGTCTTGAGAGATTTCAATTCATAGAAAGTCGTACCCTCTGCCGTAATACAGACAGGCACGTATGGGTTGCGGCCCTTACCGGTTTTGAGCACGACGGAAGACAGCAGCGCTGCAACCAACTTGGCTGCTCTTTCTATTAGGGCATCGAGCAAATACCACACGGTAGCGCGGTCCTGCTCAGTCCCCTGGCCGTAAGCTCTGGCCAGGACGTTATCAGCCTGGGGAGACTGCATGAAGCTGTTTACGTCTTTGGTCCGGAGCTCTTCAGTACCGAGCAGCTCCTGAGCCACAATCTCGGAGAAAAGCCCTTGCTTGCTCGCCTGCTGAAGGGTCTTTAGGCAAAGCGGCCCTAAATATGCACCGGAGAACATCTTCTCAAAGGTATATTTGCCCGGATCGAGCGTGGACTCATCCAACTGAAGGTCTACAGTTCCACGTGGGGCCTTACCGAAAGAGCCTGACTCGATGTTTATTATCTGCTCGTTGGCGAGGTCAAGATCAACTCTCTTTGTGATGTTGCGGTTGGACTCGATGTAACAGCAATTCGATCCGGTTCCAAGTATAAATCCGATGTAAGTGTCGAACGCCCTCTTTTCAGAAGCAGACACACCTGCCAATAAGGTTGCGACCGTGTCGTTAAGAATGACGACTCGTTTGCCGCGTTTGTAGCCTGCCGCTTCGATAGCCGCGATAAGATTCCGGCCTATCAATTGGCCCTCAACCTCTTTAGCCTTGACCTCCTTGCAGAACTGAATCAACCTACCGTCCTTGCTTGGCAGTATCTCTGTCGGATACGAAAAGCAAAAGCCAATGCTGTCACTTACACCTGCGACGCCGGCCATATAGTCAACTATGGTCCGAAAGAAATCTTCTTTGTCGGTCTCTTTGTCCAGTCCCGGCATGGGCTTCTGGACGAGGTTCTCAATTGCCGGCTTGCCTGAGCTGTCAAAACAGACCGTAGCCACACGAAAGTTTGTCCCGCCTGCGTCCAGGATGATGACGGGCTTGCCGGTCGGAATATCTTTGCCGACCTCAATGTAGGTGGGAATCATCGCGAGTGAGCTATCCTCACCGGCAAGACCCCTCTGCATCTCCTCGATAAAGATATCGCAGCACTCGTCTATGTCGATATCTTCGTGATGCATCGCACAGTCTTTCAGAAACTGCCGGACGTTATTTCTTATTTCTATCATAAGGCTTCTGCAAAATTGCAGGTTAGGCATACTTTGACAAGAAAAAATCGTTTTTGATTTTTTCTTGCTAAACAGTAAGTTGCTCTTTAACAAATAGTTAAGCTATTATTCAAGAAAATCAAAAAACGGATTTTCTTAAATAATATATGCCTAACCTGCAATTTTGCAGAACTCATTTCTCTCATGAGCACAGAACTCAATCAGGGCAGGAATTGCCTGAGATACTCGCGGCTCTGGATCAGGGACTTCTTTCGCGTGTCCAACGAACCTTCGTAGGCACGATCTTCAACTTCGACACAGGCCGCACCGTCATATCCTATGTCCGTCAAGGCCGAGAAGAACCTGCCCCAATCCACATCGCCCAGGCCCGGCAGCTTGGGGCTATGAAAGGAAAGTGGCGTCGCCAAGATTCCCACATCATTGAGCTTGTCGCGCAAGACCTTGGCATCCTTGATATGCACGTGGAATATGCGATCCTTGAACTCATATATCGGTCTAATGTAATCCATAAACTGCCAGACAAGATGGGATGGGTCGTAGTTCAGGCCGAAATTGGGCGACGGAATCTCGTCAAACATTCTCCGCCAAATCGCGGGCGACGACGCCAGGTTCTTGCCGCCCGGCCATTCGTCATTAGTGAAGAACATTGGGCAGTTCTCGATCCCGATCTTCACCACCCGCTTCTCGGCATATTTTACAATGGGCGGCCAGACCTTCTTGAATCGCTTGAAATTGTCTTCAACGCTGCTCTGGTGGTCCCTACCAATGAATGTGTTCACGTTCTGCAGTCCCAGCCGTTTGGCGGCGTCAATGACCTTCTTGATGTGCGCGATGTACCGGTTGGCATTTGTCCTATTGGCTTCAAGCGGATTCGGATAGTACCCAAGGCCCGATATGGTGACATCCTTCTGCTCAAGAAGATCGTGAATTTCATCTATCCTCTTCTTGGAAAGATTTGTCACGTCAATGTGCGTGACTCCAGCGTAGCGTCTTTCGGCTTTTCCCATAGGCCAGCACATGATTTCGATGCAAGAATACCCTGTCTGGGCTGCACAAGAGATTACCCCTTCGAAAGTCTGGTCCGCCAAGATCGCACTTACAAAACCAACTTTAATCATCTTACATGACTCCTACTACATAACTTCGACCCACGCTCTACTCTTATTGCTCTGCATGATCTTTTCACATAGAACAAGCTCACGTAGCCCGTCCTTGAAGGTTGGATAAGAGGGAGGGCCTGACTTCTGCCCCGATATGTAGCCGTACACTTCCTTAGCCAGTTGTTTGAACGTATCCGGGAACCCCTCATTATGGCCGCCGGGATAGTCTATCAGATCCATACACTCGGGATAGACCAAGGACGGGTCTCTCATCATGATTTCATTGTTGCCATCCCGCTTGCCAATCCAGATTTGATTCGGCGCCTCGGATTCCCATGCAACTGCCTGTTTTGAGCCATCTATTTCGAAAAAGAGCCTGTTCTTCCTTCCCGCAGCCACCTGGTTGACGGTCATAACACCGCGGCCGCCGTTTTCGAATCTGAAGATGACGGTCGCATAGTCCTCCGTATTTATGGGCATGTCCTGGTAGTCTTCGGGCTTTAGGACCTTGCCGGCGTAGGTCTCGACGGGCTTCAACGGTTTCTTCCTGACCTTGTGAAATGTCGCAAAATCGGCGCAGACCTCTTGGATTCTGAGGCCCGTGACAAATTCGATGAGGTCCATCCAGTGAGAACCGATATCGGCGATGGCTCTGGACTGTCCGGATTGGTCCGGCTCCAGCCGCCAGTTGTAGTCGGTCGGATGGAAGAGCCAGTCCTGCAAATAAGAGCCTTGTACGGCAAAGACCTCGCCAATGTCACCCTTTTCAACCATCAATCGAAGCTGCCTAATCAACGGATAGTAACGGATATTGAAGTTGACGGCATTTACAAGGCCTTTCTTATCC
>DAOWID010000361.1 GCA_030641115.1 Planctomycetota bacterium
GGACCGAGATATGTGTCTTGCAAATATTTATCAAAACAGCAGGGCCGGTAAGCCACTGATAAAAAGTGTTGCCTACCTTAAAATCGATGGCAATCGAATAGTGACAGAGAACCTTACAGGAGAAACTGAGGTTATGCAAGCAAGAATAAAAGAGATAGACTTTATGAACTCCGACATCTTTGTGGAGGAAATAAATCCTGAAAGCGAGCAGAAGGGCTCAAGCAGCCAAGACGGTCTGTGAAAAAACTTTTTGTTGGTCCAAGGTATGGAATAAAAAGGACAAAATAGAAATGATTGGCCAAACTCAAAAACCGATAGATGAAATTCTCGAGTACTTAGAAGGTAAGGAAAAGGTTGTGCTCGTTGGGTGCGGGGGATGCGCTACAGTTTTTCATACGGGTGGCGAGACCGAGGTGAAAGAAATGGCGGAAAAGCTTTCTGAAACAGGAAAGCAGGTTTTAGCAGCGATTGCTCCGCCTTTTGGGGAATTTACCTACTACGTTCCCTGGAGTAAAAGTCGTTTGAGTCGATATCGAAAAGAAATCGAAGAATCTGATGCTATCCTGATGTTGTCACGTGGGGACGGACTTCAGGTTGTCAGGGAGTTGATTCTGGAAGAAGAGTTTGAAATTACAAAGCCTATTTATCCGGCGACAAATCCAATAGGGCACATGGGAGGCGGACCTACTCTATTCAAAGAGAAATGTCAACAATGCGGTGAATGTGAACTTGGCAAATTCGCTGGAATTTGTCCTTTAACTCAGTGTGCTAAAGGTTTATTAAATGGTCCTTGTGGAGGGTATAAAAATGGAAAATGTGAAGTAGATCCCGAACGTGACTGCGCTTGGGTAAAGATTTATGAGCGCTTAGAAGCCTTAGGTATCCTGGAGAAGATAGCAGAGATAGCCAAGCCGAAGGATTGGAGCAAAATGACCCGACCTCGCCAAATCGAAGTTGCCCCTCTTGAGATGAAGTAAAGGAATTTGGAAATTAGATTTCGAAGTTTTTTGGAGGTGGTTACCAAAATGCCTACGTATGAATACAAGTGTGACGTCTGCGGCTATACATTTGACAAGTTTCAAGGTATGAGGGACAAACCGATTTCAAAATGCCCGAAGTGCGGCGGCAAAGTCCAGCGTCTGATCGGTGGTGGAGCCGCTGTGATTTTTAAGGGCTCAGGTTTCTATGCAACAGATTACCGCCAGAACAGCTCTCCGGCCTGTGGTCGAGAAAGACCTTGCTGTGGCCGCGATACACCTTGCGATAAGAAGCCTTGCGAATCTTGAAAAGCGACGCGGCCAACGTAGAGAAGAGCAACGGAAAGATACCGTTTCAGCGGTTCCGAGGATATTGGGAGAACAAGGAAGATGCTCGAAAAGATCAAAGCCTTTAGTTCGTCAGCGTGGACATGACATGATCTTGCACACGAATGGCCTATTCATAGAAGATTGCAACCAATGGTAATGCAACGTTGTCGGTTCACAAAGGATCGTGTTTGGAGAAGGAAGACATGGACAAGAGGCGGAGAGCACAAAAGCTCGACAAGATCGCCCGGGATATTCAAGAGTCCATATTGGAAGGATATTCGGAGAGATTCAAGAATGAGTTTCTAAGCCCACAAAACATTGGAAAGATAGAAGATGCTGATTGCCATGTCAGCATAACAGGTGTTTGCGGGGACACCATTGAGATGTCCCTATCTATTAAAAATGGAAGGATAAGTGATATTAGATTTATGACCGACGGTTGCGGGCCTACGATTACTTGCGCAAGCTATGTAACGAGAATAGCAAAAGGCAAATTCATTGAAGAGGCACTGCAAATTAAGTTTACAGATGTTGAGGGCTATTTTCAAGGTCTACCCGAAGAAAGCAGACACTGTGCGAAGTTGGCTGTTATGACGCTGAAGGCCGCCTTAGAAAAGTACTCAGCAAATCAGACAAATAAGTGACTAACCAGCGCTGTCCAAAATATTAATATGTACACGTCCAAAGCACGTATCATTAGGAGCAGACTCTCATGTCAAGTACCAAGAAAAGCCGATTCAGTATCCTTCAGCCTTACGATGTCATCCTGACCTTTTCTGTTTTCGTAGCAGTGTTCTTGTCGAGCACCGCATACGCTCAAAAAGGAATGGGAGACTACGAGGGTGTGGCCCGCCGTCGAGTCAAGCCTTCTGTGGTGCACCTTTCTGGCGTAGTGCAGCAGATCGAAACACATCCTTGCGAACATACCACAGGCGGGGTGGAATTGGGGACGCACTTGATTCTCAAGGACGCCCAGAAGCACGAATTCAACATACATGTAGGGCCAGCCGCGGAGGTCGCCAACATCGTAAGACAGCTTCGTGCCGGCAGTAGGATTGACATCCTTGGCTTCCGTACTGCGAAAATGCCTGCTGATCAATATGTTGCGAAAACCTTGATTCTGGGTGACCGAGTGATCCGGCTCCGCGATTCTATGCTTCGCCCGTATTGGTCTCGGAGCAGTCTTCTTGCTGTAGACTATAGCGTTGACGGGTCGCCACCAAAACCCCAAAATGGGCGCGGCAGAAGCTACGGCTTCGGACGCTGGTCTCACTATCGAGACCACCCACGCCGGTGCTACCGGTCCGGTCGTTGTTTGAGACGGGGCTTTCCAACGCCCGGCTTTGGACTTGGCCGCTGCCGCGCTAACCGGTGGTGGCCACAAGGGCGTTGCTGGCAAGGCACGAACTGAGTAGCAGAAGTCTGCGATTGACATTCTAAATAAAGTAAAGTTGCCTGATTATGATACCACTGCCTAAGGATCTGGGCTATAAACGTAATTTAGCGTCGTTTTAGTCCAAGGGCCAGATGCTTCCCGCCTGTGGCGGATTCAGCATGACAGCTTAACGAACGTTCTGCAGTCTGGTGGCACTATTTTTACGCAACTTTATTTAGTCTGGGCTGTGTACAAGTCCATTGACTCGGACGTAAAGCCGCTTTCGGAGAAATGTCGTGAAACTGCAAAGAGTATCTAATCGTTATCTTGGGGCTGGGTTGTTTATAGTCACGGTATGGCTGGTCGTGCCGCACCTGGCGCCCTCGGCCTACGCTCGTCAGACACCTGTGGCTACGCCCGTCGCTCGAGTGGGCGACCGCGAGCAAACACGTGCTCCTGAAGAGTCTAACAAGTCATGCGCGAGCAAGCCAAAAGATCGTGCCGAATCCGTCGGCGCGATACTCTCGCACCTTGGTTTGGGCGAAGGATCTACGGTGGCTGATATTGGAGCGGGCAGTGGTAGGGACACATGGGTTTTTGCAAAGATTGTGGGTGAAACGGGGACTGTTTTTGCTCAGGAGATCGTCGAGAGTAAGGTGAAGACGTTGGAGAAAGAAGCCCACAGGAAGGGGCTTGCCCAGGTTCGTGCAGTGTTGGGACGCTCTGACGATCCGTGCTTGCCGCCAGACTTTGCTGACCTTGTCTTTCTGCATCATGTTTATCACCATTTTGCAAAGTCCCGGGAGATGTTGAGAGGAATCTGGTGCGTCCTGAAGCCGGGCGGCTATCTGGTGGTTGTCGATCAGCGGCGTGGAACGTTGCGCGATTGGGTGCCGCGCGAGCAGCGCGAGAAGAAGCATTACTGGATCGCAGAAACAACGGTGGTCAGAGAAGCGCGGGAAGAGGGATTTGCGTTCATCTGCTGTGCTGAAGAGCACTGGCATGCGGACAAGGATTTCGTTCTTGTCTTCAAGCGGCCGGAAGGTTCGGAGAATCCCGGTGGTGACCCTGATCCTTTCGCGCCTCTTTCGGTGAGGAAGTGTTCGCGAATGTTCCTTCCTCTTAGTCGTCCTTATAAGCGACCGGTTTTTGTTGCCCTGGGAGAGGGACGGAAGCTGATAGCACCAATCCTTCGACACTCTTCAGGTAAAGGATTGGAAATCATTCTGGAAGAATGGGCTACACAGAAGGAAGAAAGACCCCCGCTTCCCTCAAGACTTTCTCTTTCTTCGGTCCTCACTGAAAACGGCGATCCCCACCTCGGATCCGAACCGGTTGACGTTGTCTTCTTCTTGGACAGTTATCATTTGCTATTTCACGGCAGGACTCTGTTGGCCAAGATCCACGAAAGGCTAATGCCTGCCGGCTGTGTCTACATCCTGGATCGGCAAGCGAAGAGACCCTTATCCCGGCGCGAGGCAAGTCATTTCAGAATGATAGAACCAGAGACGGTCGAGCGGGAGATGGCTGAAGCAGGTTTTTATCTCTGGTTTCGTGGGCCTCGGCCAGCTCGCGATCGCTTTCTTCTGGTCTTTGGCAAGGCCCCACCCGAAGACATCTTGACCGAAGATGATCCTTTTATTGCCGGTCCAGTGATACCCGAGGCGCCTGGATGATGGCTCAGAAGAAACTCCTGGTGCCTTCGAGGCCTTAAGACAGTTAGCGGAGAATTTGTCCGCGTGAGGGTATCTCGATGGAAAGAATCATTGGAGAAAGTGGCTAGCGCCTTGAAGCCAGCTTTCGGCAAAGGTCTGCAAATCATCCACTCCCACAAGACCGTTGCCATACATATAGACGCATGACGAACGCCCTATGGTATAACGAAATGTCAAAAAAATCTTCGTATAGGGCGCACCAGAAAATATTTGTGCTATGGAAAAAGACGATTGGCTAAACGAAGGCATACTTAATTCCAGCCTATCTCTGCGCCCCAAAGCTCCGCAGTAATTCAGCCCACCCGCTGTCCTCTATCAAAACCTATCATTAGCAACCACAACTCATCGAAAAATGTACCGGACCCATTTAATTCCTCGACTCATGTTGTTCACATATGTGACAGATACTTCTTTGAATTTGTCAGGCATTGACGCTTAGTCAAAGTAGCTGTAAAGTAATCTTCGTCCAGAAATCGCAGCAATTCTTTAAGCTCCTTCTTATCTGATGGAATGAGAATTTGATCGCCCTTGGTGGCAATCTTAATGTGATATTTTCTAGCGGCTTGCTGAATGTCCTTTGTTCTGACGCGCCTAAGAACATTGTTCTTTTGAAGGAGTGCAACCTTCTTTCTTACCATTGAATCGGCGTTTTCGATAAAGATTTCTTGATTTTCTAGATAGAATAAAGGCTCGGTTATAAAGTCCTGCAAATCTGTATCGGTGGCTTCACGATAATAATCATTCAAATCGAGAAATCTTCTTGTAAAGTAATATGAATAGAAAAGAAGCTCATTCCCTTGATAAAGGGCAGTCAACTTATCTTGAAGTGTGAGACCGGGATCTTTTAACTTAGTATAAGTGTTGCCTGAGTTGAGAATTGTTAAGCCTTTGGAAATTATTCTTCTAGCATCAAAAACTTGGAAACAAATATATTTCTCTTTATTACTCCATTTACCTGAGAACAACGCAACAATTCGACGCTTTTGCTCCCTCAAGTTTAAGATGTCGAAGTTTAAGGGATTTTGAACTGCTTCTATTACTTCTTTACATAGAGGATAATCCGTTATTGTGAAGATTTCACCCACTTCGGCGTTGTAGCTTCCGGAGAAATCAACCTTTGACTGATCAGTATAGAATGAGCTTTTCTGTTCTTGCATGAATTCCGTAATGTCATTCTGGAGATTTCCTGACAGAGGTATTCTTCTAACAGTGTTTTCTTGGCCTTCTAACATCGCAAACAGGTTAATTTTGTGTGCAGCCATGATTCTTTATGCCTCCAATATCATGTACTCTGATATGTGAACAATTTCTTTTATATTTTTGCAATTTCGTACGGTTTTTTTGGAGATTAAAATATGTGATACTCCGCCCACGACAGTAATCTCGTAAAAATGATAACCGAGAAAACCAAGCAAAGGATTGAAGTGGTACGCATTGCACTTAAGAACTACTACGAAGAATAGGCACATGACGAAGATTAGAATTGTGCAATTTATTTTCAATGAGCCATTTGCGTTGTTCGCAAGTGGTTGTGTTTCAAGGTAGTTGGAAAAATCTTCAAATCGTATTTACCCCAACATTTCGCAATAACTGCTTATTTTTCTTCAGCTAAAAGAAGAATTACTGCAAATTGACCCCAATAA
>DAOWID010000010.1 GCA_030641115.1 Planctomycetota bacterium
GCTTAAGTCCAGAATTTGCAAGCGTCTTCAGAGTCTCAGCGATATCTGGCTCGGTCTCAGCGATTTTGCTCAAGGGTTCATACCACAACCATGCGGCATATCGCCACTGCTCTGAATCAAGCTTGACGCCTTTTTTCGTGCTTACCTTCTTTAGAACCTCCAGCGCATCAAAATCCCTTCGAGTAATATAGGAGAGCCAGTGTCGTATCCGCAGATGTATGAGGTTTCGCCAGCAGTACCACTCGAAGTTGCCAACCGGCTGACCTTCGCTCTTGAGGTAATCGTAGGACAATCTGGCGCCTTGCCGGAAGAGACGTGTCGTGTTGACTTTGCCAAAGCTCAGCAGAGTCTCACCGAAGTCGAACAGCACCGCCTTGATCTTTTTGTCAGGCAATTCCTTTTACCTCAATGGGGGTAACTCGCCGCCAAAAGCCTCCCGAATCCACTCGAACATTTCCCCCTCCGATATTGCCGATACCCTGTCCGCTGAATATTCGGAGTCGATTCTCTCCTTTACTTTCGCTATGCGACGGTCGTGTTTGGGGATTTCAATTTGATACCTGGCTTCTATCCAGTGCTTGATACCAGCCGCACCAGCCTTATCAGTAATCGCAACGCCGACAGGTCGGTTGAGCAGCTTGTCGGTATCGAAGCAGTTATATATTTCCTCGTTTTTCAATAAGCCGTCTGCATGAATACCGGCCCGGGTGACATTGAAATCTTTGCCAACCAGCGGATAGTTGTGTGGTATCGCAATGCCCAGATCTTTTCCGGCGTACTCAGCCAATTCTGTTACTGCCGAATAGTTGACGCCACTGGTCTGGCCTTTCAACTGAGCATGTTCGATGACTAATGCTTCCAGCGGCGGATTGCCTGTTCGCTCGCCCGTACCGAATATCGCAGCATTGGCGGCGCCGCAACCGTACAGCCACGCGGTGGCAGCGTTTATCAGCACCTTGTGAAAATCGTTATGCCCATGCCACTCAAGCCATTCCGATGGGACACCGATTTGCCGAAGCCCATAGATAAGTTTTGGGATGCTCCGCGGCAAAGCTACACCGGGCCACGGCAGGCCAAAGCCTAACGTATCACAAAGACGAATCTTCACCGGCTTGTCATATTCTCCAGCAAGTTTCATTAACTCAGCCGCGAAGGGCAGCACAAAACCCTCGTAATCAGCCCGCGTTATGTCCTCAAAGTGACAGCGCGGAATAACGCCGCTATCCAGTGCGGCCTTGGCGACATCAAGATACGCATTCATGGCGTCGGCCCGTGTCCTTCGCAGCTTGAGGAATATATGGTAGTCGCTTGCCGAGGTCAAGATGCCGGTTTCACCAAGTCCCATTTGCGAAACCAGCTTGAAGTCGGCTGCCACGGCCCTGATCCAGCCTGTTATTTCAGGAAACTCATAGCTTCGTTCTTTGCACAATTCCACTGCTTTTCTATCGCGCTTAGAATACAGAAAGAACTCACATTGGCGAATCAAGCCGGTTCCGCCGTCTATTTCATGCAGCAGGTCGTATATCCGCAGGATTTGTTCCGCCGTGTAAGGTGGCCGGGCCTGCTGGCCATCACGGAAGGTCGTATCGGTTATCCAGATTTTGTCCGGCAAATCATACTCAATTGTTTGAGTGTCGAATGCCACCTTGGGAAATTCGGTATACGGAAATATCTGGCGATACAGATTGGGCCTTGCCGCATCCACGAGTTCAGGTTTCTTGTTTGCCATTAGCTATCTCCAATGCTCATCAGCTACGAATAGACCATATAATTATATCGTATGTTGGCTCTTATTCGAGATACTTTCCAGAGCCCCCATATTGTCGCTTACTACAAAATCGGCTCGCTTTGCGCTTCACGAGATACGAGCAATAGCCGAGGTGGGATTCGAACCCACACGCCCATTTCGGGCAGGGGATTTTAAGTCCCCAGCGTCTGCCATTCCGCCACTCGGCCAAGACTCTCGTATTGCGTATATCGGGCTGCGTATCGCGTTTCGAGGCAGGTTTCATGTTTGCCGCAGTACGCAATACGCATTTCGCACGACGAAATAGGCTACCGCATTCGGCAGAATTATGCAAATAATTTGGCGAAAAACGCAGGCCGTCAAGTCTCCGACAGAACAGCCAACCTTGCAAGGACGACTGCAAAAAACGTCATCACAGTTGTACGCTAACGCTTTTGTTACCTCCACACACTTTAATTTGGCGCATCTCGTTATGATATAAGGACTTACAGGAAGCTAATAACCAGCCACACAGCATCATGAATAGAGATGTGCTTTGAGTGCCCCGCAGCCAAGAGTCCTAAAATTTCTTTGAGCCATTTGCGTTGTTCGCAAGTGGTTGTGTTTCAAGGTAGTTGGAAAAATCTTCAAATCGTATTTACCCCAACATTTCGCAATAACTGCTTATTTTTCTTCAGCTAAAAGAAGAATTACTGCAAATTGACCCCAATAA
>DAOWID010000016.1 GCA_030641115.1 Planctomycetota bacterium
ATGACGTTGCCACCCGGGCCGTCCAATGCCGTATGAAAATTACTCGGAACGCCCCAGTCTGAACTGCGACGTCCCTGGTAAAGACTCTTATGGGCAGTCGGTAAACAAACCGCACTGCAGCCACTCATCCGCAACCATAGCGATGTCAGCGAAATTGGTTTTGCAGTCGCCGGTCAGATCGGACGCCGGACAGTTAATCTTAGGATCCTTCTGCGTCACATCCATCCACGTCTTGGCAACCTCTTCAGGAGTCATGGGATGGTTGTAGATGCGAATATCGTCCAGAGCGCCGTTGAACCAGAGCGTACCGTCGGTTTTGCCGGCCCCGATGTTGATTGTCGAACCTTCCGTCTCGGGAGTAAGTGCAACTGTTGCAGAACTGGCTGACTCAAGGTCAAATTCGTCAGTCCCGTTTATGTACAGAGTGGCCACGGAACCATCAAAAGAGACGCACACATGCTGCCAGTTGCCGTCAGAGACCATGGTTCCGGTTGGGCCGCTGCCATCAGCGAAGCTCTCAAACTCAACGGTGGTGGAGTAGGGCTCGAGCATGAGATGCCATCTGGTTGTGCCCCAATCGATATCGCGTTTCGAGATCAAACGCTGATGTTGCGAGTTTATCCCGGACCAGTTGGCCCAATCGCCCATAGCAGCTCAAAATCGGCATATTTGCCCTGTGAACGGTTACGAGGGCGGCAGCTTAGAAATCTGTGCGATAAGACCTTAAAGAGACACAAGTTACGCGTTTTTGAGAGAATTAAACCAAAAAATTTTTTGATTTCCGATAATCTTTCTTGACAGGAAGATAGGCAATTTAGTATAAATAGAACAAAAGGAGTTGAGGTGTTGAGGATGTGTCAACGGCACGTTTCACCTTCAAGGAGAGAGGGTAACTAGCCGGGCGTTAAAGAGCAGCGTGCTGCCTGTAGCGCATTTCTTGTAAAGGTGCTCAAGACAGGCATACGTTAGTTGATACTTTGTTGGGAAAAGTAGAATTGTTTTGGCTCGGTGCCAAAGTAATTTCGTAGATTTTTGTTTTGAAGAGGAAGGAGAATGTTATGTGCAAGAAATTGGTTTGTTTAGTGGTTGTAATGGCCCTGGCCAGCGTAGCACAGGCGGACGTGATTTTCGAAGACAACTTCGACCACATCACATTTCCCACTGATAGTTGGGACAGGGTCAATTATCAGGGCTGGTATGAGGATCAATTAGCATGGCCTAATCCCGGCGGCGATTGGAACATAGGCGGCTGGGACGGCTACCAGTCATTACCCGACCTGGATACAGGCGTAAGTCCGACACTTGCAGCCTACAATCATGTTGAAACGTTCAATGCGGGCATGGGTGAAGAGCCTTTTGTTCCCGATGAGCAATCGGGACACCCCGGGAACGCCGGTGGCACGGCCAACGGTGTACTGAGAATTATAAGCGTTGGCAGTTTTTGGGAACATGCCGGCAACAGTGGTCCGTTCCTCTATAAGGAGGTAGTAGGCGATTTCGTCGCCGAAGTGGAAGTGGTTGGACAGAGCCACATCTTTCATAACATGGGCGGCCTTATGGCACGTGCAGCGAATCCAGATGGGGTAGGTGAAAACGAGAATTGGACCCAAATTTCTTACTTTCCGGAATGGAACCAAGGCAATAGAATAAATGACACCGTCATGGGCGCCACCTCTTTCCCTGCCGCCACGGGTTATCCGCTCCAGCCGTATCTGAGACTCTCTCGCTCAGGAAGCACATTTACCTACGCGACGAGTACGGATGGTGTCGATTGGAGCGTCCTGGGCAGTGTCGAAAGACAAGACCTGCCGGATGAACTCCAGGTTGGTATTTTCCAGGCTAACTTCGCCCCAGACTGGATTGCCCCCATGGACTTTGACAACTTCGTGCTTATTCCCGAGCCGGCAACAATTGCTCTGCTCGGTTTGGGTGGACTGGCTTTAATTCGCAGAAAACGCAGCTAAGAGAAAGTTGTAGGAATTTCAGTTTGAGTGTTCCGAATAGTACCAGCGGGGCGGACGCTGGCGAGGGGTGACCGGCCAGAAATAAGCGTTCGCTCTGTGGTAATGGCAAGTATTCGGAAAGTTATGCTATTAGTCTATAATTGAATTTTCGGGGTCTAAGCTGATTTGTTCAGTGCAGGCCCCTGTTGCTTTTTTTGCGCCACTCGGGGCTCTTACCGAAGAATACCCATAGCGCCTGTCAAGATTTTTCTTGAAGTGAAAGCACCCAATTTGATATAAGTAATAATGAAGTATCTTAGATTTGCCGCTTTGGTCTTTGTGCTGTGTGGCATGTTTGTAGATGTCAGGTAAACTGGTGTATAGAATGAGTGAGGGGCCGACGTGAAGTGCGAGCTTTCCGGGACGACCCGTGGGAGGAGACATGCAATTACAGCTTCGGAGCGATCCCAAATACGCTGGGCTCTGGACGCTTGCATTGGACAAAAAGTGCGTAGGTGTGTGGCCGATGTACAGCTATTGTACTGTGATTACTTTTTGAAGGAGGAATATCATGTTTAGAAAGCTGATTTGTTTGATTATTCTTGCTCTGGCGCCGGTCGCCAGCGCGCAGACGGTGCTGGACTTCTTCAGCGACGATTTCGAGATGCCCCATGACTACGTCGCTGATAACGTAGACGGAACCGGCTGGGACGGCTATTTCGGCTGGTTGCCGGGCGAGACCGTTGATGCTCTCAATGCGTCGACCGATCGCGCGGGCCAACTGTACCTCGCGTCAACCAACGCGGTTTGGGCTGAGCCATGGGATCCGCTGGGTCCATTTCTGTACAAGTACGTTGAGGGCGATTTCATCGCCACAGTCCAAGTTACCGACTATGCTGGTACTGCAGATGACCCGGTCTTGAACAACGATGTTGGCCTAATGGCCAGAGCCCTTCTCGATGATGCCGGCGATGGTGAAGATTGGGTCTCCATAGACTACTTTCCTATCTGGAACTGTGGCAACTTTCACTGGAGTGCCAACAATGACGTACGGACCGAGCATGGTCACAATGGCAAGGAATTTGACGCAGACACATATCTTGAGCTTGAGCGCAGTGGTAATACGTTCCATCTCAGGACCAGTGCGGACGGTATAACCTGGACAGAAATGGCTACGTCACCTCAGACGCGGAATGATTTTGACGGTTTGCCGCTGCAAGTCGGGATTCGCCAGGCCAACTATACTTTTGCTAATCCTGGCGTTTATAGTTACGCAGCGGTCGATAATTTCAGCATTGTGCTTGTAAGGAGGTTCAAAGCATACAACCCAGTGCCGGGTGACGAAGCCATGAACGTGGACTCAAATCAAGACCTTACCTGGAGTCCGGGTACCAAGGCGGAGTTTCACGATGTGTATTTCGGCACCAGTTTTGACGAGGTGAACAGTGCCGATACGGCAACTGCAGGCATATATCGAGGTCGCCAGAACCTTGATGATACCAGCTATCTCCTCCCTGAAGCCCCTCTGGAGTTCGGGCAGACTTGTTACTGGCGGATCGATGAGGTCAATGATGCTCACCCCGATAAGCTGTGGAAAGGAGATACCTGGAGCTTCACGGTTCTGACGTTGACCGCCTCTAATCCCAGCCCGCCCGATGGTGCCGAATGTGTTACCCTCGATACTACCCTTAGCTGGACGGGCGGTGCACAGGCGACGCAACACTGGGTGTACTTCGGCACGACCGAGACGCCACCATTCAAGACCCTTCGGACTACTACAACCTACACGCCTCCAAAGCTCGAATGCGACACGCTTTATTATTGGCGTATCGATGAGAAAAAAGGCACCCAAACCTGGCCAGGCGATCTGTGGACGTTCAGAACGGTGCCCTCTATACCGATTGCAGACCCTGATCTTGTCGGGTGGTGGAAACTTGATGAGGTCTGTGGCGACAGCACTACCGTTCTTGATTCGTCCGGCTATGGCCACCATGGCACATTTGCAGGGGACCTACAGTATGTGGAAGGATTTGACGGCGATGCACTCCAATTCGACGGCCGCGACGATTATGTGGAGCTACCCATCGGCTCGGTCATTGGTTCACTGACCAGCTCAACTTTCACGATATGGTTGGACTCAGAGGCTGGTGGCCAATGGGTGAGGGCGTTCGATTTCGGCAACGACCCGAATGTCTACATGTGTCTGGGGCCTCGCTGGTGGTTTATGGACGACATGTATTTTGCCATCACCACGAGTGGTGCGGCCGGCCAGATCCTGGCACAACCCACCGGTTTCGATATAGAAACTGGATGGCACCATGTGGCTGTGACGATCGATGCAGACACCCATACTATTGTGCTTTACTATGACGGTGAGCCACTCGCGACCAGCGCCACCACCTTAACTCCGAGCGATCTGGGCGAGACCACCAACAACTGGCTCGGTAGGTCGCATGATGCCGACAATTCGTACTATCTGGGTTCTATGGATGATTTCCGCATCTACAACTATGCACTGTCACAGGCCGAGATCGCCAGGACGATGAGAGGTGACCCGCTACTTGCCTGGAATCCCAAGCCAGTTGATGGCTCAACAGCGGATATAGAGCGCGCCACCCCCCTTAGCTGGACGCCGGGAGATAAGGCGGCCAAACACGATGTGTACTTTGGCACCGATGGAGACGCTGTAGAAGATGCCAATACGACAACGACAGGCATATACCAAGGACGGCAGGATCCCAACACATATACTCCGCCCGAAGATCTTGAATTTGGCCAGAGTTATTTCTGGCGGATCGATGAGTACAACACGGATGCGACCATCAGCACAGGCGGAATCTGGGAATTTACGGTAGCCCACTATCTTATCGTAGACGATTTTGAGCCCTACGACGACTACTGCAACAGGATTTTCTACGCGTGGCCGGATGGATGGGGCCACTCTGGTGAGACCAGTTGTGGCGTTCCGTCCTATGGTGGTAATGGCAGTGGCTCGACTGTAGGTTACCTTGACACTCCTTATGCTGAGCAAACCATCGTTCACGGTGGTGGGCAATCAATGCCGCTCGAGTACCTCAACGACGGTTCGACCGGCAAAGCCCTTTATTCAGAGACCGAACACACGTTTGAGTCCCCACAGGATTGGACCAGACACGATGTTAAGGCATTGACGCTGTGGTTCAGAGGGTTGCCAGCATCTGTTGGCAGCTTCAGCTACGATCCAGGAACACGTATCTACACGATGACTGCGGCTGGTGCAGATATCTGGGATGTCCCAGATTTCCCCGGCGCCGGAGTGGGCAACTACCATGACGAGTTCCATTACGGCTACAAGCGGCTGTCCGGCCTCGGCTCGATTGTGGCAAAGGTGCTCAGCGTCAGTAACACGGACGGCTGGGCCAAGGCTGGAGTGATGATTCGTGAGACTCTGGATGCGAACTCGCCAAACGCCATGATGCTTGTGACGCCCAGTAACGGGGTCTCCTTCCAGGGTCGTACGGTCGTGGGGAGTGGGGGTGTCTACACGAACCAGACCGGGATTGCAGCTCCGCACTGGGTGAAATTAGAGCGCGGCATCGGGAACTCCTTTGCGGGCTATCATTCGACCAACGGTAGTGCTTGGGAGCCACTGGGCGCCCCCATAAGCGTTGGCATGCTGGCGGATGTTTATGTGGGCTTAGCATTGACCAGCCATAACACTGGCGCGACATGCGTGGCCGAATTCTCTGACGTCACCATTATCGGCACAGTTACGGGGCAGTGGCAGTCGCAGGACATCGGTATAGCGAGCAATGTTGCTGAGCAGCTGTACGTGATTGTGGAAGATAGTGCCGGCAAGAGTGAGAAGGTCAACTATGAGGATCCTGACACCGGCGAGGATGATCCCAATATCGTGCTGTTAGACACCTGGCAGGAGTGGAATATTAATCTGAAAGAGGTCAGCAATGCCGGCGTGAACTTGGCGAGTGTCAAGAAGATGTACGTTGGCGTGGGCGACAGGATTGTTCCGAAGCTTGGCGGCGCCGGTATGTTGTACATTGACGATATCAGGCTTTATCGGCCCAGATGTATTCCTTCGCTTCTACAGCCCGACTTCGATTTAAGCGGTAATTGCGTTGTTGACTATTTAGACCTTGAGATAATGGCCAATGAGTGGCTTCGCAGCGGTGCTGAACTCGAGGCAGACCTGGATCAGGATAGCGACGTTGACTTCAAGGACTATGCTATTTTAGCGGATGCATGGCTTGATGAGCTCCTCTGGCCATAACCTTAAAGCGTTGACGCAAGGCTAAGTGGTTAGCTGATGATATGGTAGTGGTTCGGGGCCTATACCGATAGGGCTCGCATTGATGCAGTATAGGCCCCGGTTGTTTTTGACGGAAAAGAACGCTATCGTTGTCTAAGGATTTATCGCTTGTCTTGTGAATGGTCTCGCGGTAAAACAAAAAAGTTGCGAGTGTGGAGTACTTTGTGAGAAACTTGTTCCAGCCGTAAATGGTAAGGAGCGTCGCATGAGCGGGCGAAAGGCATTTACGCTAATAGAGCTTTTGGTAGTGATCTCTATTATCGCGATATTGATGGCGGTACTAATGCCGGCACTGAGTAAGGTCCGCGAGATGGCGAATCGGTCGGCATGCTCCAGCAATATACGCCAGCATCTGCTCGGCCTGATAATGTATGGCGATGAGAATAACGCTGAACTTCCATCTGGTGCTGGCTTTTGGCTCTGGGACATAGACAGAGATATAACGAGACAGCTAATGAAAAACATAGGCCTGAAGCCGTCCCAGCCTGATGAGGATACACCCGTCCAGGATGTTTTCTATTGCCCTTCTAATCTAACACATAAGAGGAGCCGCGAGCGTTGTTGGGACTACCACCACCCGGGAGGAACGAGAGCGAGCTATCGTGTTACAGGCTATTTCTGGCTCTTAGATACGCTTGACAGCCAAGGCGAGAGCGTGAAACCGGCGATCCAAGGCAGCGGGAATAAGAGATGGGTCAGGACAACAAACATGAAACGTGCTGCCGATGCTGAACTGGTAATTGACGTTACTCTCAGCGACCTAAGCTTTCCTACGCAGGAGTATCCTAATGGTAATTTTGCGCAGATAATAGCTGGTAGCGCCCAGGGGGCGTATACTGGATACTATGATACTACCAGCCACCTGAGAAGTGACAAGGAGGGTGCCGGCGGTAATATAGGTTTTGTAGACGGTCATGTGAAGTGGAGGCATCTCAAGGAGATGGAAATACGCGTCGGAGGTTCGGGCATGCCCGCACACTGGTGGTAAGGAACAAGCCCTATCTCTTATGCCGCTAACGGTCCTTTCTGTATCCGAGACAAATGAGATCATAACAGAAATTTGCTTCATGTGGGCATATCGCGGAATGTCAGTCATTTTGACCTCCGTGCAAATATGTCGCCTGAGCCAAGTATCTTTCGAGTGCTTTCTTCTTGTCAGTTCCAAAGTAACGAATTTTCCCCTTTATCTTCTTACATTACTGTCCTGTGGGATGGAGAGTTAGAGGAAATTTGTCTGAACGGGTTTTTCGTTTCGAAGCTTTGGTCGTTCTACCTCCTAAGAATTAGTGATTTTTTGAACAGATAATCGCAATTGAGTTGTATTTTTGGTTGTAGTTTTCTAATGTCTCAAATGCGCTCTAAATTTATAATTATCTGCAAGACATAATCTTGTGATTATTATAAGGAATAAAATCGAAAGGGCCATTGAATACGTTCGCGCAAAATCGGCGTTTTCAAGCCAATAACAAGGGTGAGCAAATCCGAGCATCTGTCCCGTGTGGTTATCGCTAAGACGTGTTGAAAGCAGTTACTTTCCTCTTCTGAGGGCATCGTGCCCGAATTTGCCTCTAACTGCATCAAATGCTTTATCCAGCCTTTTCTGCTTTTCCTGATCAGGTTCAGAAAATAACTGATGCTGACCGCTGCCGCCCTTCTGCAAACCGGATGCCCCAAATCCCAACAGTCTTAGCGCACCTGCAGACTTCTTGTGCCACTTCAAGAAGACTTCTTTAGCTTCCTCCGACAGCGCTTTGGTGATGTTCGTCGGATGACCAAAGGTCTTACTTCTTGTAATCGTTCGGAAATCATCGTACCGCAACTTCAGTGTTATCGTCTTTGCCTCTGAGTCGTCTATCCTGAGCCTTTGTGCAACGTCCTCGACTTGATTGAGCAGCACATCAAGAAGAATGTCCTTGTCGGTTATATCTGTAGCAAAAGTCTGTTCGCTGGAAATGCTCTTGGCCTCTCTGCTGGATTCTACTTCCCTGTTATCTACGCCTTGAGCTAACCGGAGCATATATGGCACCTGATCGCCGAATATGCTCCGAAGGATTTCCGTCCGGGTCTCTCGAAGCTGCTTTATCGTATTTATTCCTTTGGATTTCAGGGCCTTCTCTGTCACCTTCCCAACTCCCCATATCTGGGAGACCGGCAGTGGATCAAGAATTTGCTGTTTATCTTCTTCAGTGATAACCACATACCCATCTGGCTTATCCAGATCGGAGGCGAGTTTTGCAAGAAACTTATTGGCCGCTATACCGACTGAGGCGATCAGACCCAGCTGTTCCTTAATCTGATCTTTAATGGCCCTGCCAATCTTCTCTGCGCTCCCGAACAGCCGAAGGCTTGCGGTGGCATCCAGAAATGCTTCATCCAGAGATATAGGCTCAATCTGAGGTGTAAACTGTCGGAATATGGCGTGGATCTGCTTTGAGAGTTCGACATATCGTTTCATTCGAACCGGCAATACAACAGCATCGGGGCACAGTCTGATTGCCTGTGACATAGGCATGGCGCTGTGAACACCAAACTTACGGGCTTCGTAAGATGCTGCACTAACCACACCCCGTTGCTTGGGATAACCGCCGACGATTACAGCTTTTCCAATCAAATCAGGATGATCAAGCTGTTCTACGGAAGCGTAGAAGGCATCCATATCAATATGAATGATTTGTCGGCTTTCGGCCATTTTCGATCACTTCTTATACAGGTACAAACAGTTCGCCGAATTCTTCGCTGTGATGATTATATCCTTCCAAGTGCTCGAATTGAATAAGGAACGAAAAACACAAACATTGCTGGTTAGTGTGTCGAGACAGTGACTCAGGAGGACAGTTCACCTGTTCTGCTCTGTTGCCCGCAAAGCTCGGATAAGGACCATGAAGAAAAGGCGGCGAGAGTCGTGCAAGAAATGATCGAAAGCGCCCGTAAGTCAAAAAAGACTGACGTAAAACTGACGTATAAGGGTGCATCACGTCGAAATGAGGGTGTTAGGTAAGTGAGTAGCGAAGGGCAAGTAATTATAAGTCAAGAGGTTACAAAAATGGAGCCAATGGGATTCGAACCCACGACCTCTTGCATGCCATGCAAGCGCTCTCCCAACTGAGCTATGGCCCCAGTGCAAAGTAATGTAGCAGAAACAACGGGCATTTGCAAGTAAATTTTTCGGTTTCGAACTATCTTTAGCAGCCCACCTTATGGCTGTAAGAGCCGCGATTGCCCTTTTTGCACCGCCAGATTATAATTCCTCAAGAACTGCCAACTTGAGCAGTCGTATTAAAGAGCAGTGAAAGGACAAAGATTCAGAGTTTTGATTAAAAGACAAAGAATATCCATAACCGGCTGTGTGCAAGGCGTTGGCTTTCGGCCAGTCGTGTACAGAATAGCCCGATCGCTTGGGCTCTCCGGCGTCGTCTATAACGATACTAAGGGCGTAACAGTCGAACTACAGGGCCAGAAGGAAAAAATAGCTGAATTCTTAGCCCGTCTGCAATCCAACGATAAGCCGCCTTTGGCGGAAATAAAATCCTGCAATACCGTCGATATACCTGCAATTGATGGAGAAGACCAATTCGTCATCGAAACCAGCGATTCTGAATCCGCCAGCGGCGGAGCTCTTTCGCAGGTAACCGCCGACATCGCCACTTGCCCAGATTGCCTCGCCGAGCTGGTCGACAAGGAAGATTTCCGGTACGGCTATCCGTTTATAAACTGCACGAATTGTGGGCCACGGTATTCAATAGTCAAAACCATCCCTTACGATAGGCCCAACACGACGATGTCGGTCTTTGAGATGTGTGACAAATGCGCCGCCCAATATGCAGACGTCACCGATCGGCGTTTTCACGCCCAGCCCGTTGCGTGCAGCGCATGTGGGCCGAAGATATGGCTCACAGATAACAAAGGAAAAACACTAATAACTGGGACCAACAGCACAATAGCTGAAACCGCAAAGTTGCTTCGGGCCGGAAAGGTCGTCGCAATAAAAGGCGTGGGCGGATTTCACCTTGCTGTTGATGCACTTAACGACAAAGCGGTGCGGAGATTGCGAGAACGCAAGAGGCGTGACCATAAGCCCTTTGCCATGATGGCTGACTCAATTGAAAAGATAAAACAGTGTGCAATTGTAAGTGAATCAGCCGAGCAACTCTTGAGAAGTCCCCAAAGCCCAATTGTCCTGTTGCCCAAAAAAGAAGACTCCGCGATAGCCCCTTCCGTTGCCGAGGGGGTCAACACGTTTGGCTTTATGCTGTGTTACGCACCGCTGCATTATCTGCTGTTTGCACATAGCATAGAAGCTCTGGTAATGACCAGCGGCAACATCTCTGACGAGCCACTGATCTGTAAGAATGAAAAGGCGCTGCAGCGGCTCGGCGATGTCGCAGACGCCTTTTTGATGCACGATCGAGAAATCTACCGGCAGGTTGACGACTCGATTGTACATCTTATGGACGAGCAATCAGCCCTACTTAGAAGAGCCAGAGGATATGTGCCGACCCCGATTTTTACTCGTCGTGCGTCGTGCGTGATGCGTGATGCGTCGGAAGATGAAAAACAAGATATGCAATACGCAATACGCAATACACGCCACGATACCAGTTGTACAAAGGACATATTCGCAGCAGGAGCAGATCTGAAAAATACTTTTTGCTTCGCAAAGCAAAATCAACTTATCTGCAGCGAACATATAGGCGACCTTGAGGATGCAGAGGTCTACCATCACTACATCGATTCAATCGAGCATCTGCGAAAGCTATTTGAGGTCGAGCCGAAGGTCGTGGCCTGTGATCTTCACCCCGGATATCTATCCACGCGGTACGCTCTCTCATTACCCGATGTGCGAGTGATTCAGGTTCAGCATCACTGGGCCCACATTGCATCTGTTTTAGCTGAACACAGCCTCAGCGGGCCGGTCATCGGCCTTGTGTGCGACGGCACCGGCTATGGAACAGATGGAGCAATTTGGGGCTGCGAGTGTATGATTGCATCATTACAGAGTTTTGAGCGGTTTGGCCATTTGGCTTACTATCAGTTAGCCGGCGCGGACAAGGCGAGCAAAGAAGCGATAAGACCCACACTGGCCCTACTTAAGCAGGGCTACGGGAAGCAGTTCAATCTGGATAAGCTGCAGTGGTTGTTTGAAAGGATTGAGCCTGATGTAGGTAAACAGACGGTAATATTGGAGCAAATCGAAAAACGTGTGAACACGATAGAAACCTCCAGCCTTGGCAGAGTCTTCGATGCCGTGGCTGCCATGCTCGGCCTGGGCAACTACAACAATTTCGATGCGCAACTGCCTATGGCCCTCGAAGCGATTGCGGCAGAGGACGTCGGAGGTTACTATGACTTTGATATAGTACGCAGTGAGGACGAGCCTCTGCAGCTTGACCTGCGCAAGATGGCCAGACAAATAATCGCCGATATTCAGAAGGACCAGGTGGCTGGGGTGATCTCAGCCAAATTTCACAACACGCTTGCTGCGGGCCTGTTGGACATGGCCAAAGTGGCCAGGGAAACTACAGGATTGAATACAGTTGCTCTCAGCGGTGGCGTGTTCTGCAATCGGTATCTGACAGATCACCTGATTAAGCTGCTGAGGGGAAACGGTTTTCGCGTATTACACAATCAAGAGATTCCAGCTAATGACGGCGGCATATCTGTGGGCCAAGCCGCAGTAGCGGCTCACATCGTTAATCGCAAAGTCTGAAGTTTCTTGGGTAGTCGACGTAGGTTTAAATAGTTGATTTTGGGAAGTAATTATGACGAATTCAAGAAAACTTGCCATTTTGGGCGACATTTTGAAACACGAGATTGAACATATCCAAAAACTCTTATCAGCGATAGAGAAGTGGTACCATGGCGGCACGGAAGAGCTTATAGATAAACAGGCTCAACTGGAAAAGAGAAAAGGTGCCCGTGAGAATGATTGGGACGATTTCAATTATGAGTTATATATGACAAATAAGGTGAGAAGAATAATGTATGCCAGTGTAGCTGTCGCACTATTTGCTGTCACAGAGGATTGTCTGTTTCGTTTATGTGTAAATGCGGGACTCATGAAAGTAGAAATAGAGAAAGAAAACGATGGAAGCGAGAAGAGAAAAATAAATAACTGCAACGGCAAAAAAATTAAAAGGCCAGGTTGGGGATGCTACAGGAAGCTTATCGAAAACAAGACAAAGATACAATTTGATAGAATTTCATGTCTCGAGGACATTAAAAGGGTAAGACTGTTAAACAACTGTTTCAAACATTCGAACGGGAGTATGGATGAGGATTTTGTTAAGTCCTTCGGTGGCACTCTTGGCGATGATATCCACTATGAATTAGAAAGGTGGCAAGAGTTAATCAAGAACTGTGAGACCTTTATGTTGAAACTTGCTGAGCAAATCGGGAATCAAATTAGCGCAAATTCGGTTTAGTTTATTTTTTAAGAAATATGTGTTTAGTACCATCGACCTGTAGGATTGGCATATGTCTCGGGTTGGATTGCCCACGCTGATAATTTCGTTTTTATAAACCGCATGGGCTAAAGCCCATCCTTGTATGCTTTCAACCAAACTCGATCCATCGCACGCAGTATATGAGATTGACTTAAAACCTATCGAGCGATAGAATAAGAGCTAAAATTAGTTTTATTCAATACTATACAAACTTTGGCACTCTTGATTCGAGGGATTGTCATTCCGCACTTGATGCGGAATCCAGGTCAGGCGAAAACTCTGGATTCCTGCTTTCGCAGGAATGACAATCATCAATTAAGTTTGGACAAAGCAGAAGGTAATCAAAGAACGAAACACGAGTCACAAGCGACGAGGCACGAGTTATGTGTTTAGCAGTACCAGCAAGAATAGTGGAATTGGAAGGGGACATGGCAGTTGTTGACGCGATGGGCAATCGGTGGAACGCAAAGACGACGCTACTGCCGGAGGCCAAATTAGGGGATTTAGTGCTAATACACGCCGGCTTCGCCATTTCCCTTGTCGATGAAGAAGAGGCAAAAAAGACGTGGCAGCTTCTCGCAGAGATAGCCGAGTTCGACGAAACGCCAAACAAGGTTTCGGGATAGATTCTATGCTCGATAGAATTCAAAAATCACAGAGTCTTATCGATGCCGCCTGTAAGAAATTGGGACGACAGATTAACATAATGGAGGTCTGCGGTACCCATACAGTTGCGATTTTCCGCAACGGCATAAGATCAACTCTGCCCAAGAGACTGAAACTCCTTTCCGGGCCTGGCTGTCCCGTCTGTGTTACCGATCAGGGCTACATCGATACTGTTCTGCAATTGGCTGACCGTGACGACTGCATAATTGCCACCTACGGCGATATGGTTCGTGTTCCCGGCAAAGACGGATCACTTGAGACAAAACGCTCCAAAGCCAGTGTTAAAGTAGTCTTGAGCAGCGAGGACGCACTGCAATTGGCAAAAGACAATCCCAACAAAATTATTGTGTTCGTTGCAGTAGGCTTTGAAACGACCGCACCGGCTACCGCTGTGGTAGTCAAAGAAGCAGCCGAAGCAAACATCGATAACTTCTGTATTTTGAGCGGTCACAAGCTGGTAGTGCCTGCGATGCGGGCACTGCTATCGGGCAAGAACAATAATATAGATGCGTTTCTCTGTCCCGGACACGTGAGCGTAATAATCGGCTACGGTGCTTTTGCCGAGATTGTGGAACGCTTTGCCCGGCCATGTGTGGTGGCTGGCTTTGAGCCGCTGCAAATAATTCAGGGGCTTAGCGAGATTTGTCAGCAGCTTTCAGCCGGCAGAGCTGAGCTAAAATCAGTATACAGTGCGGCGGTAACTGAACGGGGCAATACGACCGCACAAGAAATAATTGCCGAGTGCTTCGAGCCAGCGGACGGTTACTGGCGAGGCCTGGGAGAGATAGAAAAAAGCACACTCAAACTGAAAGACAAATACAGCCGATTCGATGCCTTTAGACGGTTTGACATAACCGAAGTACCAGGTGAGGAGATGAGCGGTTGTCGATGTGGCGAAGTGTTATGTGGACTGATAGAGCCGGCACAGTGCAGCTTGTTCGAGAAAAGCTGTACTCCCCGGACGCCGATTGGCCCGTGCATGGTAAGCTCCGAAGGAGCCTGTGCGGCGTGGTTCAAGTATGGCCGAGAGAGAAAAAGCGAGCAGTGAGAATGGGTGCAAACGATAGAATCTTACTCGCACATGGCGGCGGCGGCCAACTAACGGACGAATTAATCAGGCGTCACATTTTGCCGAAACTCAACAACGAGACCCTCGCTGAGCTGGGCGATTCGGCAACGCTGAACGTGGCTTCGAAATCGTTGTGTTTTACAACGGATAGCTACGTTGTCAAGCCGTTGTTTTTCAATGGTGGGGATATCGGAAAACTTGCTGTCTGCGGTACCGTGAATGATTTGGCTGTCGCTGGTTCGAAGCCCGTGGCTTTAACCTTGTCTTTGATAATCGAAGAAGGTTTTGAACTTGGACTGCTCGAAAGGATTTTGGCAAGTATTGGCCGGCAAGCTCGCCAAAACAATGTGGATGTTATTGCCGGCGATACCAAAACAGTCGAAGCCGGCGCGGCTGACAAAATCTTCCTAAACACGGCCGGGATCGGGGTGAAATTAGCCGGTGTGGACTTAGGGTTTGAGAAAATTTCGGCTGGCGACAAGATAATTATCAACGGTACAATCGGCGACCACGGGATGACCATTATCTCCCAGCGAGAGGATATTAAGTTTCAATCTCAGTTGAAGAGCGACTGTGCCGGTCTTGCCGACCTGACATGCCGACTGCTGGAAAACACGAGCGGCATAAAATTCATGCGGGACCCGACCCGCGGCGGTTTAGCCGCAACACTTAACGAAATCTCCGTAGCAAGCGCCCGGAGCATCGAAATTCGCGAGGCCGATGTTCCGATCAATCCATCTGTACAAGCCGCAGCCGATATGCTTGGCTTTGACGTGCTCAATATCGCAAATGAAGGTAAATTCGTTGCGATTGTCTCGCCGGAATCAGCCAATGATTGTCTGAACATCTGCAAAAACCACCCGCTGGGCAGAAGGGCAAAAATAATCGGTGAGGTCACCAAAACTCGGGATGTGCCTGTAGTGGAAATGGTAACTAAAATCGGCGGAAGGAGAATCGTCCAAATGCCGTACGGCCGAGAATTGCCGAGGATATGCTAATGCACGAAATGATGGTGGCGGAAAGCCTGTTCACGACGATATCAGATGAAGCTGCAAAGCTAAGTGCAAAACCGGTCTCTGCCAAGATCAGTTGCGGTACGCTCAACGCTGTCAACGATGAAGCACTCGACTTTGCTTTCGAAGCCATCACTAAAGGCACAGCCTGCGAAGGCATGAAATTGCAGATAGACCACAAGCCAATACAGGGGAAATGTAGGAACTGTAAGGCGAGCTTTGACATTGAATTTTCCCGCCCGATGTGTACACAGTGTAGTAGCGAAGATTTTGAGTTGCTGCCTGACGCGCCTTTGATACTCGAAGAGATAGAATTTCAAGAGGAGTAGGCAATGCAAAAAGTTGATGTTGGCAAGAAAATTCTCAGTGCAAATGAACGATATGCCTTGAAGAACAGGCAGTTCTTGGCCGAGCGGGAGAAAGTATGCCTCAATATGATATCGTCTCCAGGTTCAGGCAAAACGACAATTTTGAGCAGGACGATAAGCGATCTGAAGGATAAGATTAAGATTGGCGTGATCGAGGGAGATATTCAAACTGACTTGGATGCCGAAAGAATCAAAGCAACAGGAGCGCCGGCGATTCAGATAAACACTGCTGGTGCGTGCCATCTGTCAGCGGCACAGATAGACACCGCGCTAAGGAATCTGCCTGTCGATGATTTGGATTTGATTTTCATAGAAAACGTAGGCAACCTGGTCTGTCCATCGGCTTTTGAATTAGGCGAAACCGCGAAAATAGTCGTGCTTTCAGTTCCGGAGGGTGATGACAAGCCGGCCAAATATCCCGCTATTTTTGCAAAGTCAAAGGTGCTGCTCATAAACAAAATTGATTTGCTTGGGGCCGGAAGCCATGTCGACTTTGATGTCGAACGAGCAAGAGCCGATGCCCGCAGGCTAAACAAGAGCATCGAAGTTTTCCCTATATCAGCCAAAACAGGCAAAGGTATGCACAGTTGGTATAACTGGCTGCTCGAATCAGCCGAGGATATTCTATCGTAACTGAACTGCGGAAGGGAAAAAGACCGTGCTTAACACAAAGCGCTCAGCAGACCGATTTTGATGTTGTTCGTGATGCACGTATAGATTGAATACAATGCATGGCATCATCGTCGAAGAAACGAGCGCCACAAGACCGGCATTTATAATGGCGAAGTCTCTTTACCGTTAGCCCGTCTCCAAGCCGGCAGGTCTCTACCATACGCGTCATCTGAACCTTCCCACACTCTGGACAAGGTAAATGCTCAGATGTCGGTGCTTCTTTTGGATGAGATAAGGACATAGAATATGTCAACTCCTTCTTTTTCAAGGATTTTACCTTTGGTGTATATTTCAAGACCATCAAAGGTTAATCCTTTGATTACATACAACCTTTCAGACTTCCTGGTCTTCGGATTACGGGATCGCAGAACCTTGAAGATTGCCGGAGCATTAAGAATGGCCTCGTACACAAGCTCTGGCGTCAACGCATCTCTTGCCATCTCCAGTTCTGCTTTCTCCGTGAAGAGGACTCGTCGTGAAATTACCAGACGCTTTATCCGAATAAAAATATCCATATCTTACTCTGGATATATTCTACAGCAGTCCCCTGAGTGGGTCAAATAAAAAAGGTTATCTCCGGGAGATTAAGGGCTAACAGAAAAAACTTATGGCAAAGCTAAACAATAGTGATTATTGGCGTATTATCGATGATTATACGGCCAAAATCTGGGGTTTTTTCCG
>DAOWID010000448.1 GCA_030641115.1 Planctomycetota bacterium
CTGGGCAAAGGTTAAACTTCCGCGACTCAGAGCGGAGCAGACAGAGGCACTTGCCGCATGGACACAAGCTGGCCAGCGCGGCCAGATAATCATGCCAACGGGAACCGGAAAAACCGAGGTCGCCTTTGCTGCAATGGCGAAAACAAAAATAGCAACCCTGGTCGTGGCACCAGTTCGCGATCTGATGTACCAGTGGCATAGACGGATCCTGGCAGCCTTCGACTACGATGCAGGGATAGTCGGTGATAACCTGTTTAACATTAAGCCGATCACGGTGACAACGTATGACAGCGCGTACATCCACATGGATAAGATGGGGGCCGGCTTTGGCTTTTTGGTCTTTGATGAGGAGCACCACCTGCCGGGAAAATGCCGGCGCGAAGCTGCGATTCTCAGTACTGCTATTATGCGACTTGGACTGACGGCTACTCCTGAACGTTCAGACGGTTTGCACAAGGACCTGGACTGGCTGATCGGCCCAGTGGTGCATTGTATGCCATTTAGCAAGGCTAAAGGTTCGACTCTGGCCGATTTTGATGTGGTGCGCATCCCGGTGGCGTTGAACGACTACGAGCAGGCAACCTATGATCAGTGCAACCGAGTGATTCGCCACTTCATCACATCACGTCGTAAGGAGCTGCCGGGCTACACGTGGCAGGATTTATGCAAAGAATCAGGTAAGGACCCTCAGGCCCGTCATGCGCAGAAAGCCTACTACCTCAAGCAGTCTGTTGAGAACCGTGCTGCTGAAAAGCTTCGAGTACTGGAGGATATCTTTCGGCTGCACAATGGCCAGCAAATCCTTGTCTTCGCAGGGTCAAATGCCATGGCAATTGAGGTCTCCAGACGATTCGTGGTACCAACTATCTTATCGCATACGCGAAAACGTGAGCGGCTGGTTGTTTTGGAAGGTTTTGCTAAGGGGCTATTCAGCGTTCTTGTCGCCAACCGCGTTCTGGACGAAGGGGTGGATGTGCCTGAGGCAAAAGTGGCGGTGGTCATCGGCGGACAAGCGTCGACACGTCAAGCTAAACAACGACTTGGCCGTGTTTTGAGAAGGTCCGGCAATGCCAGAGCCACTCTATACGAGGTGGTTTGCGAGAATACAAAGGAAGTCTACCGTTCCCGAAAGAGGCGAAGAAGCGATGCTTACGAGCGAACACTCCATCGTCGAGATCTGTAGCAACCTTTACATTAGACTTCGGATTGCTTAGATTATGACAAATAAAGCTATAGGTATTGATGAGGATGTGTCTAACGATGGTTAGTATGGAGCAGATTGAAGAATTGAGCCGACAGATCGGGCGTGAATTTAATCCGGAGCAGGTTGTGCTGTTTGGCTCATACGCATACGGCACAGCTACAAAAGACAGCGATGTAGATTTGCTGGTGGTTATATCTCATAAAGGCAAAGGATGGCGTCTGGCTGGCAAAATTCGAGGACGCGTTCGGCCAAAGTTCCCGCTCGATTTACTTGTGCGCAGCCCGGAACAAATACGTGAGCGGCTGAGTCTGGGCGATTGCTTCCTGAAGGAAGTCACTAAGAAAGGCAAGGTACTTTATGAATCCATTGGTGGATGAATGGATTGCAAAAGCTGAAGGCGATTTTAGCACGGCGCAGCGCGAATTACAGGTGGCTGATGCGCCGAACTATGATGCCGTGTGCTTTCATGCCCAACAGTCCGTAGAAAAATATCTCAAGGCAAAACTGGTGAACGCGGGCATTGAGTTTGAAAAAACACATGACCTTGGAATTATCCTTGACATGCTTGTCCCACTTGAACCTTCCTGGGAGGAGTTACGAGAAGATATGGATTCGTTGTCTGGTTTGGCGGTTGAAGTGCGATACCCTGGATATTGTTCGGAAGCCCACGATGCCACTGAAGCTATGGAAATTGCCCGCAGAGTTCGCCGGATAGTACGCCAGCAGTTTGGACTACCTCAATAGGCCAATGCTTACGAGCGAACACTCCATCGTCGAGTATAAGGCAGGTCTGGCCATTCCCGATCGCCTGACACAGAAGACACATCGGCACTATATGGATCACGCCGAGAAGATGCTTTCTGTTTACCGCAACGGTATCGGGCGGCAGCGTCGCGGGCTGCACCGACAAATCGAAAAGCTCTTTGCTGATGAACCCGACTGCCCCGTTCGCCGAATCCAGGCATTCTGTAAATTGCTGGATGACAGCAGCGTTTTTCAGACCGATCCTTCCGGCAGAGCGGCAAAACTAAGATTGGAAGTGTTTTCCAAGGCAGCATGTTTCCATCCGCTTGTCCAGCAACCTGACCGGCTCTTTGAGCATGATGAAAAAAAGGTAAAATCACAGCTTGCAGACAAACTTGGTACATCATGGGACCAAATCGAACAATCTCTTTATGTGGATGTAATCGCTTTCCAACAGCTCCAGGAGTTTGCAGGCTACTCTGACCCGGGTGCTTTGCTTTCACGCTATAACGTTGCGCAGCTTCAGGCGTGTCTTTACCGTGCTGAGAGCATGACCATCATGGCAACCAGTGATCTCAAAACCATTCTGCGTTATGCCAAATTAGCTCGGCTGCTCCACGAGATTGTGCGGCTGGGCCCTTCGAAATATCGCATAGATTTTTCTGGGCCGGCTTCGGTACTACGGGAAACCCGTCGCTATGGGATAAACTTTGCCAAGTTCCTGCCGGCACTACTGGCCTGTAAGGGTTGGAAGATGGTGGCCGTTGTGCAAACACCGTGGAAGGCCCATGCGAGCCTGAGTATCTGCGATGCCGATGGTTTCACCAGCCATCTGCCATCACCCCAGGAGTTTGACTCCAGCCTGGAAGAATCATTTGCCAAAAAGTTCGGGCCGGATCGCGATGGCTGGCAGTTGATTCGTGAAGGTGAGATTCTCCATGATCGCCAGAAGACCTTCATTCCGGATTTTACCTTTCGTCACGAAGACGGTACGCAGGTGCTTCTGGAGATCGTCGGCTTTTGGACACCGGAATATCTGGCCCGCAGACGAGAGACACTCCTGCGATTCCGGCGTCACAAAATTCTGATTGCTATACCCGAGAAGTCTCTGCGGGAAGGTGCAAATGTTGGGGAAGATGTGCTGGTTTATAAGACGGCCTTAAAACTCAAGCCTCTAATGGAGGCTCTGGAGAGAATCCGCGCCGCAAGAGTTCACAGTGACTCAAAATAATATGTTTTTTTTTGAAGGTCGCCTGGCGGCTTGTTGGATTTTTATTTTAAATCTAAGTATTTGGCCGCTTTTAACCTATTGCCGAGCATGTCCACTAATATTCCTGACTGCTCCAGTGGGATATAGCCTATTAGCGGTTCATACGTACCATCTGAGGCATTCATTTCTAAGAAAGCTACTTCATTAAAGATTTTTTGAAATCCTTCAACTTGAATAGATACTGGACCACAAATTTCTACTTCTCTAATGTTTTGATCCGCAAACTCTACTTTTGCTATTCGCGTTTCAGCCAAATTACCTAAATCTTTCTTCCAATTCTTTGGTAATGTTAGCATACTAACGCCTGTATCGACTAATGCGTCAAATGTTCGACATTTACTCTTATCAATAGGATTAGTTACTGTTACTTTTGCAACAATTCTTCCCATAACATTCGCATCCTTCATTCAAAATATAGTGTATTATACGGTATTTTTGATTCATCTTCAACTAAATCTAATTAAAGTAAACTGGCTTGGTGAAAAAGTCAACTGATTCTGACTGGCATCCCCGTTACCCGCCTACGCGGGCACAAATTTCACGGGGACAAGCTTATCGCTTTGTGCCAACGGCATGTTTGCTGGCGCGTCCAGTTGCTTGTTATGCACTTTCTATCAAGCCAGCATCATCAAATGAACGACTCAACAAATCAGATAGATTTAGCCTTGAAGCCCAGTATTTGAGATATTCTAAATCCAGCTTATCAGCCTGAACTTTCAAGACACCCAAGACATCTTTGTACTGCTGCTGCGATACCCCGCCACCTCTCTGATACCATTGCAGCTTGTTGAGTATAATGTCCTCCGGCGAAGATAAATAAAACTTGCGAGAACTTTCTTCATCTAAAGTGTCAGATAGACGTCTGGTCAGAGCCTTAGAATCATACGGTTGATCCTTTACAATGAAAACATCGATCTTGATCATAGTCTCAAGATGAATCAGATTGAATGAAGTACGTCTATGAATTGCATCTTTGATCATCTCAGCATCGATGTAGTAATCTGTTTCAAGAGCTTCTACTAAACGATTAACTTGGCGTATTTCGACGTTGGCAACTAAATCAACATCCATTGTCGCTCGGGCTATGCCATAGGCAGAACTTGCCACAGACCCTCCTATGTAGTACGCTATTGAAAGTTTCTCAAAACATCCAATTACCATATCCAACGCAACGATTATGTCAGGTTTCTTCATAGTCGCTCATGCTCCATGTGCAGGCGAAGACACTCAGCGAGCTTTTCTCCGTAGTGGTTTGCAACGAAAGCTAAATCCACTTCTCGTTCACTCAGAAATGGGTTCGTACGTTGAATAGCCCTTCGTGAAAGATACATGGTAGTTTGAGAAAGTGACCGAACTGTCGAAACTCTCTTTGAGACGCTTGATTCGCGAATCAATTCGATCTGTACTTTTTCTGCTTGAGGGTCAGTATCAGGAGATTGACTTATCATTTCATGATATTCCTTATCTGTTGTGCATAACGCCACTGCTCAGTCGCACAGCGATAGTGTGCCATAAAATAAATCCCAGTAGCGAAAAAGTCAACTGATTTTGGATAGCGTCCCCGTTACCCGCCTACGCGGGCACAAGTTTCACGGGGACAAGTTTATCGCTTTGTCCCACCGGCATGAGAAAGCTAAAAACTCAAAGCTGAAAGCTAAAACCCATAATTAAAAGTTCAAAACTTTTGCGTTTTACGCTATGATTTTGCGCTTTTCGTTTTACACTTTTAGTTATTGCCTATGATGGAAAATATTCAAAAAGCATTGGCCAAGTACTGGGGTTACGATGGTTTTCTGCCGTCGCAGAGACAGGCTATGGAATGTATAAACCGTAGACAGGATTCGATTGTGGTTCTGCCAACGGGAGGTGGGAAATCGCTCTGTTTTCAAGCACCCGCAGTGGTTATGCCGGGTCTTACCATCGTGGTCTCACCGCTGATTTCCTTAATGAAGGATCAGGTTGATGCCTTAACGGAATGTGGAGTTGCTGCTGCACGCATAGACAGCTCTCTATTACCTGAAGAACAGAACAGCGTTATGACCCAGATTCAGAACAAAACACTTAAGCTTCTCTATTTGGCACCTGAACGACTTGTCTCGGATAGTTTTCTTAGGATCCTGCGTAGGGCCGAGCTATCCTTCATCGCCGTCGATGAGGCTCATTGTGTCAGCATGTGGGGCCACGACTTTCGCCCGGAATACCGTCAACTGGGAATCTTAAAGAAGGTGTTTGCAGGTGTTACTATCGGCGCCTACACAGCGACCGCCACTGAAAAAGTCCGCGCCGATATTGGCGAACAATTGTATCTGCAGGACCCTGAAATGATAATAGGCTCGTTTGATCGGCCTAATCTTGTCTACAAGGTCCGGCAGCGGACGGACAAAATAAAACAGGTGTGCGATGTATTGGACCGCCACAAAGGCGAATCCGGCATCATCTATTGTATTCGCCGCAAGGATGTCGAAGCCGTGTGCGCGGAACTGAGCTCCAAAGGCTACAACACTGCGCCGTATCACGCCGGCATGATGGCTGAACGGCGAAAGAATAATCAGGACGACTTCATAAAGGAAAAGGTCGACACCATTGTTGCTACCATCGCATTCGGCATGGGCATCGACAAGTCCAATCTACGCTATGTTATTCACACGGGCATGCCCAAATCTCTTGAGCACTACCAGCAGGAAAGTGGGCGGGCTGGTCGTGACGGCCTTGAAGCCGAATGCTGCTTGTTCTATTCAGCCGGCGATTATGGGATATGGAAAAGTCTGATGAGGGATATGGAGCCGGAAGCTTATAAAATCGCTCTGGTCAAGCTTAATCAAATGTATAGCTACTGTACGGGCGGTGTATGCAGGCACAAGGCAATTCTTCGATACTTCGGCCAGGACCTTGAAAAGGACGACTGTGCGGCTTGTGATATTTGTCTCGGCCAACTGGATTGCGTGGAAAATTCCCTGGAGACTGCCCAGAAAATTCTATCTTGTATCCTTCGCCTTGGCGAGCGGTTCGGCGGCAGCTACACTGCCTCGGTACTGGTCGGTTCGCGTGACAAACGAATAACGCAAAACGAGCACGATACGTTGAGTACTTACAGTCTGCTAAACGATTACTCTCAGCGCACCGTACATGATTGGATTGAACAACTCGTAGGCCAGGATTATGTCGAGAAGACCGGTGAATACAACGTACTGAAAGTAACCGAAAAGGGATGGCACGTCCTGCGAGGAAAGCAGAGCCCTCGTCTGCTAAAGCCCGCACGCAGACCGGCCAAGGTGTCCAAGATCGCCAGAGACTCTTGGGAAGGCGTCGACAGGGGGTTGTTTGAGGCATTGCGAAGGCTGCGGAGCACGATTGCGAGCCAAAAGAGAGTTCCTGCGTACGTCGTTTTCGGTGATAGGACGCTACGGGAGATGGCCAGACGAAGGCCTTCCACATCCGAAGGCCTTCTCGAAACCAGAGGTGTGGGCGAGAAAAAGCTCCAGCAGTATGGCGAAGCTGTCCTTGCCGCTATTAGAGATTATTGTCTGGCGAATTCTCTTGAGATGGATGTATAAAGACAAATCACAGCAGACATATAAGATTCTCAAAGTCATCAAGTTCTGGTTCCGGACTTCCGGGATTTGAGGAAAAAAGAGTTTCTGATTCGAGACTTGATCGGCCAATAAAGCCCTAGTATATTTTGTCTTTTGTGAAGAACTTTTGTTGACACAACCAATGAGTCTTGTTAAGAAAGACAAGTCTGTTATGGTTATGGGCAATGGGGAATAATGAGATGATGGACTATAAACGGACTGTTGTCATTCCATCTTTGCTTTTGCTATTTATTTTCACAAGCACCGTCGGCGGTCAGGACATAGCAATTCGGGGGGGCAACATCCTTACTATAAATGACGCCCCTATCGAAAATGGCGTTATCCTCATAAAGGATGGAAAGATTGAAGCTCTCGGACAGGACGTGATGATGCCAGCGGATGTTCGGACCATTGATGCAAGTGGCAAATTCGTCATGCCCGGTCTCATCGATGCTCAATCTCGGCTATTCGTGATCGAGAGTGAGTTAAACGAAAGCCGTGCTATTGCGCCAGAGCTTAGTATTATCGACGCAATCGATCCATTCATAAAAGAATACAGGGAAGTTTTAGCACAAGGTGTCACAGCCATATATGTCGCACCTGGTAGTCGAAGCTTAGTTGGTGGCAAAGGCGCGGTCTTAAAGCTAAACGGCAGTAAAACCGCAGACAAGATGGTATTGAAAGCAGATGTTGCGGTAAAGGCTGCTATTGGGGTCTCGCCGAATAACGAATCCTCATCGCTGACTCGTTTGGAGCACTATTCGTCTATTCGTGAAGCCCTGCTCGAGACAAAAGTGTACATGCAAAGAAAAGAAAAGTACGATCGCGAGCTGGCTGAATATAAGGAGAAAAAGGCGGAGTACGAAAAAAAAGACAGCGAAAGAGAGGCGGAAAAAAAGGAAAAGCCAAAGAGGCCCGCCAAGTTCAGACCGAATCCCACATACGAAATCCTTGCCAAAGTCATTCGGAATGAAATTCCGCTCCAAATTGAAGCACATCGGGTCAGCGATATCTTGAATGCGTTGCGGTTGGCAGATGAATTTGGTTTTTCCCTGATTTTAGATAAATGTACCGAAGGTTATATGATAAGTGACGAGATTGCTCGGCGTAAAGTCCCTGTCATCGTGGGACCTGTCTCCACCTCTTTCGTCGACATGCCAAGATTGGAGTATCGCAACCATGATATGCGCAATGCTGGGATTTTGTCGAAGCGGCGGGTGAAATTGGCCCTGGGTGTTGCCGGGCGAGATGGCGCAAGCTCGAAGTTCGTATTGTCGGCGGCTGCGATGGCCGCGGCAAACGGCATGGACACAGATGCTGCATTGCGTGCGATCACCCTGACTCCTGCTGAAATATTCGGCGTGGCGGACCGAATCGGCAACCTGGAAGTGGGCAAAGATGCCGACATCGTGATACTCAATCCGCCAGACGTAAGGGCGGATCCCTTGGATGCGCTCACTCAGGTTGAAACGGTTCTGATAGAAGGCAAGATCGTCTTTGAAAAAGGCTTCTGCAAAATTGCAGGTTAGGCATACTTTGACAAGAAAAAAACGTTTTTTGATTTTTTCTTGTTAAACAGTAAGTTCTTCTTTGACAAATAGTTAGGCGATTATTTAAGAAAATCAAAAAACGGATTTTCTAAAATAATATATGCCTAACCTGCAATTTTGCAGAACTCATTCTTTGAAAGGAAAACCGAGCAGTGAGAAGAAGAATATTTCCAAGTATATTACTTTCGCTAAGCATATTTTCTCATCTGGTTATCGCGGCCGAGGGCAGCGAAAGTTTTGCAATTCGCGCAGGGAGGATTTGGACAGCGACAGATGGTGTTATCACAGACGGCATCATCATTGTTAAAGATGGCAAGATTCATGCCGTTGGTAAAGAACTGGACGTCCATGCGGAAGCTAAAATCTTGGACATGTCGGACAAGGATGTGATACCGGGCTTGATCGACGCACACTGTCACGTTGGCCTATCATTAGACATCTTTGCGGAAATCGACGAGACTGTCTCAGCAGTCACGCCGGATATGCAAATCCTTGACGCGTTCGATCCACTGGCAGACGATGTCACGAAGGCTCGCAGCTCAGGCGTAACAACCGTCATGCTGGCGCCAGGCAACAAGAATCCCATCGCTGGTCAGACAGCCATCGTTAAGCTGTATGGCAATAAAATGAATGACTGGGCGCTAAAACGAAAGGGTGGGGTCAAGTTGTCATTGCGAGATGAGGCCCTGATGTCTGACCGGCGACCGACATCTCGAGCAGGCCTGATGGCTTTGTTGAGAGAGCAGCTCAATCAGGCAAAGGCTTACAAGGACGATGAATACGACCCATGTGGCGAAGTCCTCAAATGCGTAGCTGACGGAAATGTGCCGGCATATATTTGTGCATATACCGTTGATGAGATTGCTTCTGCGGTGACGCTCGTCGATGAATATGGGCTAAAGGCGGTACTCATTGGAGCTGAACAAGGTGACGAACTCGCAAATGTGATTGCCGAGCGAGACATCCCCGTCATATATGCACCGCTTCTTCTTTTCAGCAAGGATAAGGACTTGAAGCGTGTGGTCAAGTTGGCCAACAGTGGAATCAAGCTCGCATTTTCATCCACCGCCCCTAAGACTGCCTTGCATGATTTAAGGACATCTGCCATCCTCGCCACAAAATACGGACTAAGTCCGGAAGTCGCGCTAAAAAGCCTGACTATACATGCCGCGGAAATCCTCCGCATTGCCGATCGTGTGGGAAGCATTGAAAAGGGCAAAGACGCCGATCTCGTAATCTTAAATGGCGACCCGCTCCAACTGACATCCAACATTGAAATGGTCATCATCAACGGTCACATTGTATATAAAAGGCAGGAAGAATGAGACGTTATGCCATTTTGCTGATTTTCTTATCGCTCGTGCTGATATCTGGAGCGCGCGGACAGGCTGATATCATAGCTATCAAAGCTGGAAAGATCCTGACCATATCAGGCGATCCCATAAAAGATGGTGTCATCTTAGTTGAGAACGCAAGAATTGCAGAGATTGGGACAGAGATCGAGATTCCCGAGAACGCTTCGATTATTGATGCCAGCCAAAAGGTCGTCATGCCGGGGCTCGTTGATGCCAGTGCCGTTCCGCCGGTCCGCGGAGATCTCAACGAGCAGTCCAGCGAGATAACGCCGGCGCTTCGTATCTCAAGCGCGCTTGATCCACAGAGCAAGGTCCTGAAGCGGATAGTCCAGACCGGGGTGACAACGTTGTATGTGTCGCCGGGCTGGCGGAACGTTATCGGCGGCCTGGGCGTCGTCATCAAGCCAACAGCCAAGACCGCGCAAAAGATGATAATCAAGGATGATGCGGCGCTGACAGTCGTCATGGGTTTGGATCCTATATCCGGCAATCGAATCCCTTGGCGGGAGCCGCCAACAAACTTTTATTACCGGCGACCAACAACACGCATGGCTATCATCTGGATGCTGCGCAAGAGCCTCTTTGATGCTCAGCAATATGCGACATCTAAGAAAAAAGAAGATCCGGGTCTACAAATTCTGTGCTCTGCGTTAGAAGATGAAATCCCAATTCGCCTAAATGTCCGGCGCGCGATAAACATCCGTACAGCCCTGAAGCTTGCCGAGGAACATGATCTAAAGATTATTCTGGATGAGTGCACAGAGGGCTACAAGGTCGCCGAAGAAATTGCTCAGAAGAACGTTCCCGTCGTCCTGGGGCCTTTCTATTATTATCCCGGCAGCTCAAGCCAATACCGTGAGGGTAGAGAGGTCAACTGGAACAATGCAGGCATCCTGGCAAAGGCCGGGGTAAAAGTTGCATTGGCATCCGGTGCGCAATCTCAGCCAATCGACCTATTAACGGCGGCAACTTTCGCCGTCCGGCACGGCATGCCACGCGATAAAGCACTGAAAGCTATCACAACAACCCCTGCTGAAATACTTGGCATACCTGACAGAGTAGGGAGTCTCGAAAAAGGAAAGGACGCCGACATCTTAATTCTCAGCGGTGATCCGCTAAAAGTGACAACGCGTATCGAAAGAGTTATCTTAAACGGCAAGACTGTTCATAAAGCAGACTGAGGAGCGAAGTTATGAAATCCAGGTTTTATACAGCTTTAGTTGCAATGCTCTTGATAGTATTCGTGATGAGCGCATTAGGATATGCAGGGCCGGTTCGTAAAAAGCTCGCTATCCAGGCTGGTAAGATTATCACCATCAGCGGAGCGGATCTCAAAAATGGTGTGATCTTAATCGAGGACGGAATTATCAAGGCCGTTGGAACCGATGTGGAGATTCCCTGGGATACTTTTGTCATTGAAGCAGAGGACAAGGTTATAATGCCTGGCTTCGTACTGGCTCACACGTCGAGCGGCTTAGACAGGGCAAATGAGAACGTACCTGAGGTGCCTTTTCTTTCGACATTTGACTCAATTGACCCAATAAGCTCTTATTTTGAAGACTCTTTGCGTGATGGGGTTGTGGCAATGCTTGTGCTTCCCGGCAATAATACGCTGCTCGGCGGAACAGGCACAGTTGTAAGACCTCACGGCCGAACCGTCGAAGCGATGCTCATCAAGCGTTATACAGGCTTGAAAATCTCCCTTCGACCAACGAGGAACACAAGCCGCATGGGACATATGCAGCGCTTCAGACGCTATATCTCCGATCTGAAAGATTATCTTGAAGAATACGAGCAGCGAAAGGCCGATGCCAAAGAGGAAAAAAAGCCCTTCGATGAAGAAATCGACACGCGCAAACAGCCGATGGTCGACCTTTTGGATGAGAAACTCACGGCATTTATCTATTGCGATAGAGCTGCCGACATACCAAAAGCAATTGAGATCCATAAGACTCATGAGTTCGACACTGTCTTGGTGTTAGGCTCAGATTGTTACAAGGCCGTTGGCCTGATCGCCAAGAGCAAGCTCCCGGTCATTTTGCCACCTCAGCTCATCGTCTGGGAGACCAACGAAGAGACAAATGAGGAAGAGATGAAGATCATCCCGATGATTTTCCATAAAGCCGGCGTGAAGTTCGCTCTGCAAACGGACACCTCGCAATATGGCAGCCGATACCTATGGTACCAGGCTGCAACTGCGGTCAAGCACGGAATGAAACGAACCGAGGCCTTGAAATCCATAACGCTTTATCCTGCAAAATTCATCGGCGTCGATGACCGCCTTGGAAGTATTGCGGTAGGTAAAGAAGCAACTCTGGTCTTCCTGACGGGTGATCCCTTAGATGCCCAAACTTGGGTGGACCAGGTCATGATTGCCGGCGAGATCGTCTATGAAAAGGCAGAAGATGAGCGCTTGAAGAAACTCTTGGAGAAGCCCGACGAAATCCAAGTGCCGGAGGACACAGATTAAAAAAATAGCACTGAATAAGGACTGAATCGTGTGACAAACAAGGATGAGCTTTGGCCATGAATATACGCTATAGACATTCCAATAACCGGCATAAACTCTATATTGCTGCGATTTCAATCCTGATTAGCACGTTGATTGTGCCGACCAGCTTGGCTGAGGAAACATCCGTAGTGGCTATTAAAGCAGGCACAATCTTTCCAGTAACCTCGGCGCCAATTCAGGACGGCATTGTGCTTATTCGCAATGGCAAAATAGAAGCCGTGGGCAAGGAGCTCCAAATACCAGATGACGCCGAGGTAATTGATGCAACCGACAAGATGGTCATCCCGGGATTGATAGATGCCTTCACTACGCTCGCGGAGCAAAACCGAGACGATGAAGAATCAGTCACGCCGGACATCCGAGCAAAGGACGCCTTTGACTTCTACGGCAAATATCGACGGATGCTGGCAGGGGGCGTAACAACCGTCTATGTCTCACCCGGTCAAAGGCGACTAATAAGTGGATTGGGTGCAGTCGTCAAGCTTGCCGGGGATTCCATCACTGAGCGTTGTCTTAAAGACACGGCAGCACTTCGTGTCACGCTCGGCGAACTGCCTAAGAGCCCACCGGCACTCTTTAAGCCGCCAATCCCTCCTGATCCGTGCAATCCTCTCCTGCCGGAAGAAAAGCAGCTACCCACGACACGTATGGCCGAAATGGCCGTATTGCGAAAGGTGTTTACAGAAGCCCAAATGTACTTGAATCAGCCCTCTCAAGAGGCAGATTCAAAGATGCAGGCTCTTTTGCCTGTTTTGAAACGGGAGCTAAGTGTCCACGTGAACTGTCAGACTGCGCAAGATATTCGCAATGCCATTCTCTTGGCCGGCACATTCGACCTAAAGCTCGTCATAGAAGGTGCTACCGAAGCATACAAGCTCATTGATGAGATTAAGCAGAGTAAATCACCGGTTATCATGACCGGCGTCTTTGAACCCGGCCGAAGGCAGGCGAAAGACTACACCAGAGATATCGCACTTGGACGTGTCAATCCTGCGAATCCACGCCTTTTGGCAGAAGCAGGCGTCAAATTTGCGCTCACCTCTCCAACCGATGAGACCATCGCTGACCTGCAATTTATTGCCGGCTACGCTGTCAGTCAGGGATTGACACCGCGGGATGCTCTCAGGTCGATTACAATTACGCCTGCCGAAATCCTCGGCGTTGCCGAGCGTACAGGAAGCATCGAAAAAGGCAAAGACGCTGACCTCGTAATCCTGACTGGTGAGCCTTTCCAAGCCCAAACAGTTGTCGACAAGACCCTCATCAATGGCAAGGTTGTGTATGCCCGCCGAGAAGCAGAGATAGAGAAGGAAGAACCAGAACAAAAGCCTATCACCGCCATTCGAGCCGGCAAGATCCTGACAGCAAGCCGCGGTCGAATTGACAATGGACTCATACTCATTAAGGGCGACAAAATTGCGTATGTCGGCAAGCCCAAGGACATTCCCGAGCAAGCAACCGTCATTGACGCCGGCAAGAGCGTTGTCATTCCCGGTCTCATAGATATCCACTCGCACGTCGGGCTGCACTCGGAGAGCGAACCTGTCCGAATGAATCCTTCAGCACCTACAAGCGGGCCAGGCTCCAGCAACTTGCGCTTGGTTAGCATCACCAATGCTATTAGGCCAAATGATAAGGCTTTTCGGGAGGTTTTGCGCTCCGGGGTGACATCCGTATTGCTGGCTCCGGAGACCCGTGGGCCTGTGAGCGGCAATGCCGCACTAATTAAGCTCGCCGGCAACAGCGTACAGGACATGATTGTCAAAGAGTATGCCGCTATCAAACTCTCAATGCTTGGCGACAGGGCGAGAATGACGCGAATCTGGGATACACGCAGCCTTCTCAAAAGAGCAAAAGAATACGGCGAAAAGTGGGATGAGTACGAACGCAAGCACAAAGAATATGAACGCCGGCGACAGTATGAAGGCGATAAGGTTTCCGATGAAGATGAAAAGGAGACGTTCAAAGAACCGGCCCGTCCAAGCCGTGATACCAACCTCGAGTTGTTGCGCGGGCTCTTCAAGCGGGAAATGCCTGCGCTCGTGTGTGCCGACCGTGCTGATGAAATCCAGGCTGCACTAAAGGTCTTTAGAGACGAATACAATCTTGATGTTATCATTCTCGGCGGTGACGATGCCTTCCGCATTATCGATGAGCTGAGAAAATATAACGTTGGTGTTGCCATAGGTCCCAATATAATCCGCTACGAAAAAGGCAAGCCAATAAATAATGCCGACCTTTTGACTCGAAATAGGCTCCGCGTCGCGTTCCACACCAGTGCAACTTCGGGCACACAGTATTTACCGATGAACGCCGCCTACGCCGTCCGGTATGGAATGGATGAAGACAAAGCGTTTCGGGCTATAACCATTTATCCGGCAGAACTCCTCCATGTCGACGATAGAATTGGAAGCATAGACGAGGGCAAAGACGCTGACTTGGTCATCCTGTCCGGCGAGCCTTTTGATTTTCGAAGCCGTGTGCAAAAAGTCATCGTAAACGGACAAATTGTCTATGAGCAGAAATAAGAAAGTCTGCAAAGGGCAAAAACACCACTGGCATTTGCATAACAATAGAGGTGCGTTGCAAGTGGTGGTTCATTTGGGCACTCTCCCGGTCATTTTGTGCCTCTTTCAGTTTCGCATTGCTATTGCGACGGAGCAGGCAAAATATGCCATCAAAGCAGGCAAAATTCTGACCGTCACCAAAGGGACAATTAATCACGGTGCCATCCTGATCGATGATGGAGTGATCACGGCCGTCAGCCAAGTGTCTGATGTGGATATTCCCGAAGAGTTCAGAGTGATTGACGCCTCCGACAAGTGGGTCATGCCCGGCATGGTAGAAATTCACTCCCACTTAGCCGGCGAGGGTGGCCTCAACGATATGGTCGTCCCGACCAATCCCGAGCTTCGCATCGTGGACGCAATCGACCCAGAAGCATGGGAAATCCCGCAAGCTGTTGCAAGCGGTGTAACAACTGTCCACACGATTCCAGGCAGCGGAACCAATCTGTCAGGTTTTGGCGTCCTATACAAACTGCACGGCAAAACAGTAGATGAAATGCTGATCCGTCGGCTCGGCTCAATGAAAATCGCACAAGCCTACAATCCTGAAAGGCGAGGCGGCGACTTGGGGCTCACCAGGATGGGAATGTCCTGGATACTACGGGACATCCTGGATAAGGCAAAGGAATATACCGCGGAGTGGGAGGCCTATGAAAAAGGAGAGCTTAAGGATAAGCCCACAGTAAAACCGGAATTTGAGCAAATGAGAAAGGTCTTTGAAGGTGCCATTCCAACCCTGGTTCACACCGCAAGCGCACGTGATGTAATGGCGACTGCGAGAATCTTTCACGATGAGTATCAGCTTTCAACCATCGTTTCTCATGCGACGTTTGACGGCTATAAAGTCGCAAAGGAAATGGCCAAGCGGGATGTGCACGTCAATGTCGGACCAAGGCAAATAGACTTTTCCTTTTCACGAGACAACAAATTCTACGGCCTGGCTGCGGAGTATGAGGCAGCCGGTGTGAAGAATCTTTCAATCAACACAGACGCACCTGTCACCCCACAGGAGGATCTGTTCTACCAGGTCTCAATGGCTATACGGTTCGGCCTGGATGAAGAAACAGCCTTGGAAAGCGTCACCATCAATCCCGCTCGTGCTATAGGAATTGACGACCGCGTCGGAAGCGTCGAAGTCGGTAAAGATGCTGACCTGATTATCAAGGGCGGCAGCCTGTTTGACGTGACAATCCCTGTGGATATGGTCTTCATCAACGGCAAGATTGCGTACAGGAAGAATAGATGAAACACACAATTTCATACATCGCTATCTTCCTCGTCGTCATCGGCTCATCAAATGCCGACGATAAGCCGACATCTGCAAAGTATGCGATCAAAGCCGGCAAAATCTTGACAATGGCGCCAGGCGAGAACGAGAGCGTTATCAACCATGGTATTATTCTGGTCAGTAGCGGAAAGATCGAAGCTCTTGGGTCGCGCTCGAGCATTCAGATACCGGAAGGATACACTCTGATCGACGCATCCGATAGATGGGTGACACCCGGTATTGTCGAGGCACATACGCACATTGGGACCGAGGGTGGGTTCAACGATATGGTGACGCCTATCAATCCGGAATTGCAGTTGGCAGAGTGTGTAGATCCGGAAGATATAGCTATCGAAAAAGCCGTGACAGGCGGCGTTACTACAGTACACACCCTGCCCGGCAGCGGAACAAATCTGTCAGGTTTCACTGTCATCATAAAGCTGGATAGCTCTGATCCTGAAAAGATGATTCTTCGCGAGCTCGGCGCAATGAAAATTGCCCAGGCCTTCAATCCCGAACGTCGCGGCGGTGATCTGGGCCTCACGCGCATGGGCATGTCCTGGTTATTAAGACAAATCCTCAAGCGCGCAAAAGAATACACAGACGCCTGGCAAGCCTATGAACGAGGAGAGCGGAAGGAAAAACCCCCGTACAAGCCCGAATTGGAAAAGATGCGGAAGGTCTTCAATGGTGAAATACCAACTATTGTCCACACTTATTCACCCTGGGGCGTAATGCAGACCATCCGAATGTTCAATGACGAAAACAGCTTAAATGTCATCCCAACTCATACCGCTTTTGGCGGATATCTGGTCGGCAAAGAAGCAGCAAAGCGCGAAGGCGTCTCGATAAACATAGGTCCAAGAGTGCTTGAGTTCTCTCAGCCCACCTACGACGGGCGGTTCCATGGTATGGGCGCCGAATACCATAAAGCCGGCGTAAAAAATCTATCAATAAATACAGATTCTGTCGGCTGGTCAGACTTCATCGCACCGCAGGAGGAGTTATCGTTCCAGGCTTCGATGTCTGCTCGTCTCGGGCTCGATGAACAAGAGGCCCTGAAAGCCATCACTATCAATTCGGCCCGTGCGCTTGGCGTAGACGACCGGATCGGTTCTCTCGAAGTCGGCAAAGACGCTGACATTGTTATAAAAAAAGGCAGCCTGCTCGACCCTACAACCCCGGTGGACGTTGTGCTTATCAATGGCAAAATCATCTACCAGCGCAAAGGCGTCAACTTAGTTGTCAAGGCAAGTAAGACTCCTTCTGAAAAGGAATAATAGAGATGATAAATATTCGTAAGTACGTTCTGTTATCGATCTTACTATGTGGGCTTTCGATTCCGGCTGTCGCCAAGGAAGTGACTGTCATCAAGGCCGACCGGGTCGAGACCGTTACCAAGGGCTTGATTGAAAACGGCATTATTGTCATCCAGGATGGCAGAATCACCGCAATCGGAAACGACATAGAGATTCCTGAAACCGCCAACGTCATAGACGTGCGTGACAAGACAATCTTCCCCGGCATTGTGAACCCGTCATCGCGCATAGGGCTGTCACCCTCTCCAGGCGGAGGACCGTCTTCAAATCCGCACTACCGTGTCGCAGATGAATTGTATCCTCACCAGGACGCGTACAAACGTGTTCTCCGGGCCGGATTCACAACTATCGGCCTGGTCCCCGGAGGCGGCACCGGTATTGGTGGACAGGGAGCCGTCATACGCCCTATCGGCCGGAAGCCCAAAGAAATGCTGGTCACCGAATCTGGTTTTCTAATGATTAATTTCCAGGCCAACGACAGAACAAAGAATGTAATCAAGGGCGCTTTGGACTCCGCAAAGAATAAGACGAGCTCCACCGACCCAAAGGTTCAACCGCTCGTGAACGCTCTGCAGGGCAAGATTCCGACATTTGTCA
>DAOWID010000360.1 GCA_030641115.1 Planctomycetota bacterium
AAAAAACGATTTTTTCTTGTCAAAGTATGCCTAACCTGCAATTTTGCAGAAGCCTCAATAAAACCAAAAAAAATGCACTCCCGCGAAAAGAGTGCTTCAAACCAGTTCATGTCAGCCTCCCTTCGCAGGTCTTAGCCTGATCAGGTTCGTAGGGTCATCCCGCACCCACCGAGTTTAGGTTCGCGCCTGATAGGTACAGGATTTCTCAGCCTCTTGCCGGGATATTCGCCCGGCTGCTCCCCTGGCTTATCCAAATTCTTTAGTGCATATTATAATACCAGCGTGTGGTGACAACAACTATTTTTTGTCCGTCTCTACCGAAAGTACTGAACAGGCCGGCAAGCCACATGTAAGAGCGGATGCCTCCAACACAAAATCAACGTCCCTTGTAACCGCCCTGCGTGTGGAGCATTTCTATGAACGCGAGCATGTTCTCCAACGGGACATCACCCTCAACAGCATGAGCCGGCGCGAAAATATATCCACCGTCCTTACCAGCCCGCAGCAGTTTTGCTACTTGCTTCTTAACATCCTGCACCGAGCCGAAAGGTAGGGTCTGCTGGGTGGACAAGCCGCCGTGAAACGCGAGGCGGCCTCTGTACCTCCTCAGAATCCCAAAGACATCCATAACCTCAGGCTGAAATGGATTAAAACAGCTAAGCCCGATTTCAATCAAATCGTCGAAAAGCTCATCCACCTTGCCGCACGAATGAATCATAACGTACTTGTCCGCCTCTCGAACCACCGAATACATCCGTTTCAGCTCAGGCCTGATAAACTCTCGCCAAATGCGTGGTCCCATCTGCAAGCCTGTCTGCTGACCCCAGTCATCGCCGAAATAGACCGCGTCTATATCATATCTCAAGGCCTCGGTGACCTGGGCGATGTTGTAGTCCGCTATCGAACGCAACAGTTCACGCACAAAGTCCGGGCGGTCCAAGAAATCCATCATCAAGTTCTCCATGCCGCGAAGTGTCCAGGCCCGCTCGTAAAGCGAAAAGCCAATCTTGAAGACCCGAAAACAATCCTCATATTTCACCAACTTCTCCGGAATATCCTCAAAAAACCGCCGGTCCAGCGGATCGGGAAACTCGTATCCGGCAAGTGTAGGCTCCGGTAGTAGACACCCTTGAACAATGCCTATATCCTTGTCCACGCTGCGATTCCATACAACTGAGAAGACATCGCGGAAACGGTCATTGCCAAGATCGGCGAAAAAACCAATATCGCTTCCCAGCTTGACAAAATGATTGTCTATAGCCAGGTCCAAATCCTCTTGCCCAAAATGCTCTCGCAATTTGTCCGCCGCTTCCACAGTAAAACCACAGTGCCACGGCACATACGGGACCTCGCGACCCTCAATCGCCAGCTTAACCACCTCTCTTTTGTTCATCAACTCGGTTCCTACATTGTATAAACCAGCAAGCCATTCTTCAGGAGCAGATTGAGATTTCGTCAAGCGCTTTTTGTAACAAGCCAGCCAAACTCACCTAAACAGTCTACTTCGATTGTTCATCTTTTGGTTTTTGGTTTGACTTTCTTTTCAGATTTCTTCTGGCCTTCTGCCTCGGTCAGGTAACCAATTTGAGTTCCGGGCTTGTCGTCCCGCATTACCATCTCAGCCAACACATTGAATACATGCTGGAACTGTTCGTCATACTTGCGTTCCAGAGACTCAATCTTACGTCTTAAGAGTTCATTATTGGCCAAGATTTCGCGCAGTTTGACAAACGTCCGCATGATGGCGATATTGACCTCAACGGCCCTTTTGCTTCTCAGCACGCTCGAAAGCATCGCCACGCCCTGTTCGGTGAAAGCATAGGGACGATAACGTCGACCGCCCCAACTTGAGGTCACAATTTGTGATCTCAAGTTTTCAAATTCAGCAGATGAGAGCTGGAACATAAAATCACGAGGGAATCGTTCAATATTGCGTTTTACCGCTTGCAATAGCACAGTCCATAAGTCCTTTCTCTGTCAAGCCTGTTAGGCGAACGTCGTCGCCGAGACGCTTCGTATCAACGTAGTGCAGGCCGACAGCCTCAGTCAAGTCAGTCATGGGCTCTGTGATATCAACACTGCCCTGTGGGCCGAGTATTTTCGGTGCGATGTAAACGACAATTTGGTCGGCAAGCTGTTCCTTCAGAAACGATGCTATAACCGTTGCCCCACCTTCGACAAGCAGTTGGCCAATGCCGCGTTTACTCAATTCATCCACAAGAGAATGTAGATTAGATCGGCCTTGTGTATCTGGGTAGGTCAGTAGCTCGGCTCCTTTTCTCGTAAGCTTCTCTGCAACTTCCGGATGTGTCCGGACAGAGCTTTCGCTGGTGTAGATTAGAACGGGGCTTTCCTTAGCTGTCTTGATCAGCTTACAATCCGGAGGAATTCTAAGGCTGCTATCCAATACGACCCTGGTCGGTTTTTTGCCTCTGCTTGGCCGAGGCGTCAATAAAGGATTATCGGCGATAACAGTACTGATACCCACCAAAATCCCTTGGACACGGCGACGCAGCTTGTGTGCATCTTTTCTGCTTAGTTCATTCGAAATCCACCGTCGCTGGTCGCTCTTGCCAGCGTAGGCCAGTTTGCCGTCGATGGTCTGTGCCCATTTCAATATCACCCAGCATCTGCCAGTCTTAGCGAATTTGATAAATGGCGCGTTCAGCAGTCTTGCCTCGGCTTCACAGATACCCGTCTGTACCTCAATCCCTGCGTTGCGCAACTGTTCGATGCCTTTGCCGCTGGCGTGCTGCGACGGGTCAATCATGGCCACGACCACCTTCGCCAACCCTGCGGCAATTATTGCATCGGTGCAGGGCGGAGTCTTTGCATGGTGACAGCAAGGCTCAAGCGTAACATACATCGTAGCTCCCTGCGGATTAGCGCCGAGCCTTCTGCAATCCGCAAGGGCATTTACCTCTGCGTGTGTGGCTCCGAACTTCCTGTGCCAACCTTTGCCGATAATTTGTCCGGCTCTAACAATGACGGCTCCAACAGCAGGATTCGGCTCAACCGAACCAATGCCTCGCCGGGCCAACCTCAACGCCGCCCGCATGTATTTCTCGTCTTGATTAGTCACTGACTTACACCGACTTTAACACTGACTCTCACTGACTACGAGTATCTGTTCGGGTTCGGGGCTGGACGTGTTTCTTTCTATCGTTTGTATAAATAACTCGCCTTATGTCAACTCCACCAGACCCAAAGTTTATAAGAAATCCTAACTCGTATTCACTATTTCGTAGATAACTGTAAAGTTGATCTATCATCTTACGTGTCATCGTCAGCGTGAGTCCGTGTCGATCATTTCTAAGAATTGCTTTTCATTTATCACTTCGACTCCCAGCTTCTGTGCTTTGTCAAGTTTGCTTCCCGGCTCTTTGCCGGCCAATACAAAATCGGTTTTCTTGCTCACGCTTGAGGCCACCTTTGCACCGGCTTGTCTGATCGCCTGCTCGGCTTGTTGGCGAGTGAAGTTTTCCAGAGTGCCCGTAAGAACAACAGTCTTGCCTGCGAGTTTGCCTGATGGGCGCGTTCTTTTGCGTTGTTCCGGCTGCACGCCTGTAGCTAATAACTGCTCAATTACCGCCCGGTTCTTCGGGTCGCGAAAATACTCATACACGCTCTTT
>DAOWID010000394.1 GCA_030641115.1 Planctomycetota bacterium
TGACGTCACGAATGAAGGCGCAACCACGCTGAAGGCTACCCACATGCTGAATCCGAATCCTCCCGACGGTGGTTCAGTATCACACGGCGAGTTGGAGCTGAGCTGGACTTTGCCTGATCCGTGTGTGCCCGGTCAGCCGGTACCCGTTGACGTCTACTTTACCAACGACCTGGAATTGCTGGAATATTTTACCGACCCGGCAGCCATACAGGTTGTTAGCAAGCAGAATGTGACTTCCGTTGTCGTACAAACTCAACCAAAGACGCGGTACTATTGGGCCGTCGATACTTATATCGGCGATCCCAATGATCCGATTCTTGGGTCTATTTTCAGTTTCTATGCAGATAATCAGGCTCCCGAAGTGGATGCCGGTGCGGATGCAGTGACTTGGCTGGCCGACGGTGTCAGGACAAAGAATCTGGACGCGACAGTCACCTATGACGAAGCTTATACGGTGCAGTGGACGGTGGTTAGCGAACCCAATGATCCCAACAGCCCTGACGCCGTGATTACCGATCCGAGCGCCGAGGATACGAGTATTACCCTGGCAGCCGTGGGCGAGTATGTCTTGCAGTTGGAGGCCTCTGACGGTGAATACACCGGTTCGGACAGGGTAACGATCAACGTGTATAACGATAGTTGTGAGGCGGCCCAATCACTGCCGGATTATTTACCCTTGGTCGGGGATCTCAATGCCGATTGTATTGTCGATGCCCGGGACTTCGCATTGACGGCAGCCAGTTGGTTGGAAAACAACGCTCTGTAGTATGTTCCGAGTAACTCAAGATTGAGCCAAATCAGCATACACTTGAGCTTACCAGGGCGTTTGATACGACGTATAAAACGCCCTGGCTCTTATGAAGAAAATCGAAACGAGGAGACACTGCGTTGAGCAAACTTAAGACAGGCCTACTACTGGTTATTCTTCTATGCGGCAGTGCGTGGACGCAACAACAAGACATCATGGTCGGGGCCTATTATTATCCCTGGTACGGTCCAGGTGTCGGCGGACATGGATTCGGTAGCACGCTGCGAGATCATCTTGTTCCCAAACAAGAGCCGGCTTTAGGTCATTACAACAACGGTGACACCGAGGTCATTGCAAGTCATATTCATCAGAGCGTCATGGCCAATATCCATTTTTGGGCGTGCAGCTGGTGGGGGCCGGGAAGTTACGAAGACCGGGTGCTCAGAGATCATATTCTTGCTCATGCTTGTGCAGGGGAACTGAAGTACGCCATACTGTATGAATCCAAAGGCCGATTAGGGTCTTTTTCCAATCCGAACTATTCAAGACTGCTGCCGGATTTTACATACCTTTGGACCCATTATTTCGGTCAGCCTCACTACTTGCGGATCGACGGACGGCCCGTGGTGTTTATCTATCTTACTCGTGTCTATTTCCGCAACCAGGGAGACGAAGCGTTGGCCGATTTACGTGCGGCATTTCCCGCTTTATATATTGTCGCCGATGATGTGTTCGGCCGTAATTACAGGTCCTCTTATGCGGCCAAATGGGATGCTGTGACTGCCTATGACGTATATGGGCAAACCATGCAGACCTTTGGTTCCACCCAGGCAGCCCTGAGTCGTCTGGAGGAAATTTTGAATAATGCCAGGGCCGCAGCGAACAGTGTTAACGTCGGCCTAATTCCGTTTGGCTGCCCGGGATTCAATGATCGCGGTGTGCGATCCGGTCATGCCGGTGCACCCAGGTATTTTGAAGATGATCCGCAATCCGTAGAAGGTGATTTCTTCCGATCCATGCTCAGGGACATTGTCGTGCCGCAAGCAGATCCGCTGGCCAAGAATATGCTCATGATCACATCCTTCAATGAATGGCATGAGGATACACAAATTGAACCCACCGCAGGAACGAGCGGAACTACAGCACTGGACGATTCTCCCGGCGGCACTGATTACACACAAGGGGATCGATATACGGACTATGGGCATCTATACATCGACATCCTTCGACAAGAAACCTGCAAGATGTTGGGCGATTTAGACCATAGCTGCCGTATAGACATGGAAGACTTCTCTGTGTTTGCCTTACGGTGGATGGATGTGGATTGCGATGACTGTGACGACTCCGACCTGGACAGAAACGGGACGGTGGGCTTCGGCGATCTTATCCAGCTCTGCCAACATTGGCTGGAACAGCACACAGGCTACTGATTCTGGCCTGGATAATGCCAACAGCACCATCTCTGTGAGTGCTCTGCCACAATCAAAGTTGGAACTTGCAGCCTTGCCGCCCTTACACGCCTCGATCCAATCCTGGTAATGACCCTTTGAGCGTTCAATCGTTTTCGACGGAAGCTGGTAGGCTTTCATTTTCGTCTCAGGGAACATTCTCGCCCCGCCGGCCACCTATGCCAATGCCGGCAATATTGAGCTTGTTGCTCGGCGCATCTTTTCCCAATACATGGCTGGCCACTACGTTAAAGGCCACCGCCGCAGCCGCTGTAGAGCCTATGAACTCACGGCGGGACATCGCGCTTTCTCTGTTTACGTCCGTACATTTTTTCCCTCCAGTCTTTCCTCTTCAATACGTTCTTCTACGGCACCTCATTTGATGTCCGCAATCTACTGTGCTCGGCAACCCCCTTACGTTGTAGTCAGATTTCTGTTCGTCCCAGAAGCTCTTGTACATTCATCTTGCTGTAATTGTAGGTGTTGAGAAGAGGATTGTCAAGGGCGGTAGATGGACTTTTTGTTGGCTTTTCTTGAAGTGTCACTGTGTCGGAGTAGGGTCACACACTTTTCGATTGAGGTATCGCCGGAAAATGCTGTATTAAACAGTCAGGTTCGGTTAAACTGCGAGTGATGAATTTGCTCAGTTTGATATGTGGATCAGGTGACTAAATGAAACAGAATCTTTGGCTTATTTGTGCACTGGTCACTGCCGTCTTTGTGTCGGCATTGAACGAGTCAGTGCAAGCAGAGAAGAAAGTACCCGAAAAAGAGAAGGTGCAGGCAGATGACAAAATTCCAGAGGAAGACAAAAGGACTGATACCTCTCATAATCACCTATTCGACATCCGCAATATCGAGGGGTGGATAGTCTACATCAACAAAAAGGACCTGGCTGAACATCCACAGCAGATGGACAAGGCCTTGGATCACTTTCGCCAACAACTGTACCAGATCCGGCTGAACGTTCCGTCACCAGCCGTCGCGATCATGCAGGAAAAAATGCCGCTGTGGTTCGAATACGACACGCTTGGCATTGCCTATCATCACCGCAACTGGCTTATCAAGAATGACTACAAGCCGCCGGATGTACAGCTTATGGCCGGCTTCTGTCGGGCAAAATCCTTTCGCAAAGTGGCACTGCATCAGCCCTGGGTAGTCTTTCACGAACTGGCGCACGGTTACGATTTTCAATACCTGCGCCAACAAAACAGGTCGGGGCATCCGCTGGTAAAGGCGGCGTATGACAAAGCGGTAAAAGCCAGCAAGTACAACCCTGTACTGTGCCGGTATTCCCAAGGCACAAAGGCGTACTGCCTGAACAACCCTGCTGAATTCTGGGCGGAAAATTCCGAAGCCTATCTCGGCGTGAATGATTTCTATCCGTTTGTCCGGGCGGAGTTGAAGGAATATGACCCGAATATGTACAAGGCACTACAGGTTCTATGGGGCGATGATGCCGACGACCTCGCAAGAAGGGAACGATCGCTGGTGGCGTTTATGGATGGCATCGCTTCACCTATGGGATGGGCCAAGAGGCCTCCGGACTCGCCCGACGCCGCATCGGCGCCGGTCTGTGCCCAAGTGTGTGAGCCTACATCATCCTATCAAAAGCGGACTATCGAGGGCTGGACTGTATATGTCGCGTCGAAGCTGCAGCAGGAAAAAGCCCACGCCGACGAGATATGCAAGCTGTTGCAATACAAGCTTCACCTCGTGAAACGGTATGTGCCCGAAAAAGCCCGCGTCAAATTGCAGAAAGTACCGATCTGGCTGGAGCAAAACGACCCGGCGGTCCCGTATATCGTGTACCACCACAGCAAGAATGTGCTGCAGAACAAGGGCCTTAATCCGGACAAGTACCAAGCCCTGGAGATCGGCAATACTGACAATTTCCTGCAATGGCAAGACTTACAACCTTCGATGTTGCTGCACCATTTGGCCTGTGCGTTTTTCGACCAGGTCGTTGGCCTGGATAATGCCGACGTTAGCAAATCGTATGAAAAGGCAGTCAAGAGCGCCAAGTACGACCGTGTGCTTCGGTTCGACGGCGAGCATGTGCGGCATCCGGCACTTCTGAATGTGAAGGAGTACTTCGCGGAAATGAGTGAATCGTATTATGGGTTTAACGATCACTATCCGTTTTTGCAGTTTGAATTATCCCAGCTTGATCCTGACGTTTGTGAATTGCTGGCTCGCCTGTGGGGTGGCAAGGCGAAATAAATCTGTAACCGTTCACGGCGTATAAGTTGCGTTGCTGGGGTCATTGCGAGGAGTTTTGCGACGAAGCAATCTAAAATGTAACGATTGAGATTGCCACGGCCTTTGAAAAAGGCCTCGCAATGACATAAGACGCCACATTTGCGCCGTGAACGGTTACATAAATCTATCTCACGAGCAATCAGATTTGCTTTTTCTCAGGCACAAGCTATCAGGTCAAGAAAATTGGTAAGAAACAGGAGAAACAGCGTATGAGACACTCAACATTTGCAATTGTCGGAATTGTCGGTCTGGGGATTTTCGGGACCTTGTATGGCCAGGACAGGACAGGTGAGCAAAGCCTAACCGTTGTCCAGTTGACCGATACCGTACTTGTGAAGGACACAATTCGGTTCGGAATCAATCTCGGTGGCGACACGTACTACTCCGGTGCCGTGCTCACGAAGAAACGTGCGCAGCAAAACTTCGAGGGTACGACGTACCGGCAATGTCACTTTGGGCCAAGCCAGGACGAATACGGGGCCACATCCTGGTTTCGTCAGCCACAGTGGTGGCAGCAGCTAATGGCAGAGCACGGCTACTACACGATTCTTTCCGGTCCGTCGAAAGGTACCAAAGGCAAGATCAAGGCAATAAGCACTAAGAAAGCGATGCACGAAGGGACAATGAAGGATTTTATGTACATTGAGTTCGACAAGAACGTCAAACCAGGCCCACCCAATGGCGGGCTTCTGATAGAGGCATATCGGCTGAAGGATGGACAATTTCGCAGCCTGGACGGGTTTTGGAGTTCCAAGAACAACGAGATTTCAATCGGGGATGTCCCGCCGGGAGCATTCGGACATGCAGCATTAAACTTGAAGGGTTCCGCCAGCAAGGCACACTATCACTTGAGCACGCACTATCATCGATACGGGGAACTGAACGGCCGGTGGCACGTCCGGTTCTGGGCCAAGGCAAAGACCGGCGAACCGCAACTCACTGTAGGACCATCTCAGTGGGGCCAGGTCAAGAATGTAAAACCTGGGCCTCAGTGGAAGCGATACGAAGAGATTGTTGTGGTTGACAAGGTGCCGGACCGTGGCCGGAAAGGACAGGACAATCACGTGTTTTTCAGGTTCGAGGCGACGGGCGGAGATGTGCTGGTGGATGATATTGAACTCTGGATGGAGGGCGATACAAATCCGACGGCGTTTCGGGACGATTTGGTTGCGGTTCTAAAGAAGTTCAATCCGGGCGTGATTCGCTATCTGCAAACCGGCGGCAGTACGATCGACAATACGATCGCACCGCCGATCCGGTCGCATTCATATTCCAACCGGCAGACGCGCACGTACGGACCCTATGAGCATCACCAGACAGACCCGTATAGCCTGCATGAGATGCACGAATTGTGCGCGTATCTTGGATGCGAGCCTTGGTATTGCCTGCCGGGAACACTGCACAAACAAGAGCTTGCGAATCTCATGGAATACCTGGGCGCGCCGCCGGACGTGGGATATGGCCGCAAGCGTGCTGAACTGGGACAGGTCAAGCCGTGGACGCAGGTCTTCGACCATATCCATATCGAGTTCGGCAATGAGGCCTGGAACAACGCAGCGTGGTATCAGTGCGGCGGGTACAATGGGCCGGACTATTGGAAGGATCTAATCGAGGTAGGCAAAAGCTCGCGCTATTATGGGCCGAATGTGCTGTTTCATTCCGCTGGTCAGGCAGCTTGGTCAGGCCGCAACGCTGGCATACTGAAAAACGCACCGAACGCTGATCTATTCTCGGTGGCACCGTATATCGTCTCGTCCCTGAACAAAAAGGATCTGCAAATCCTTACCACCAATGAAAAACTCTTTCAATGGGTCTTCGCTAAGCCAATCTGGCGGTCACAGGACCCGCGCGGTGCAATGTACCAGAACTACGAGCTTGCCAAAGAAGCTGGCATTGAGCTTTCGATCTACGAGATCAATCATCATACCACCCATGGTGACGCACCTCTGGAGCCAAGGAATACGATTGTCACTTCGATTGCGGGGGGCATTAA
>DAOWID010000323.1 GCA_030641115.1 Planctomycetota bacterium
ATAAAAATATATCCAATTGGACACTTGGTGAAAACAAACCCAATACAAACCCAATTTCCAAAAAGCCCAAATGAACGTAAGCTCAGTTGTGACAAAGGATTATGAAAATTACGCTGCCTCCGGAGTCCGCCAAAACAAACCCAATCAAACCCAATTTCAAGACCCCACCTGCCCCCTTGGCCATTGAAGTGATGGTGGCACTGACGTTCGTTGAAAGGATGAAGCTATAGGTCCAGAATACCCCCAACGGAACTGTTTGCAGGTGAATCACGGCAGCTTATGCTCACCTCGTCGTCTACGAGTCACGGCTCACAAGTCACGAGCCACGAGTCACAAGCGACGAGTACGGTCAGCCGTTCTTGACTTCTTTTGGGTCCTTACCCGCTTCGATAGCCGCTATCTTATTTACCCTTCTTTGGTGTCTTCCCCCGCTGAATTCAGTATTGAGCCAGACTTCCACTATCTTTCGCAGCAGTACCTCTCCGATTTGATCTCCTGATAGGCAGAGGACATTTGCGTCGTTGTGGTCCCGTGAAATCTGAGCGCTAAGCTCATCGTAACACAACGCAGCTCTAATCCCCTTTATCTTGTTTGCGGTTATACTCATTCCAAGCCCGGTCGCGCACACCAAGATAGCTCTCTCGACTTCTTCGTTCGACACCGCTTTTGCCACCAAGTAAGCCAAGTCAGGGTAGTCAACGGGGTGCGTATCGCTCGTGCCGAAGTCAATACACTTATGGCCCATTTGGGTCACTATTGCTTTGATTTGCTCTTTCGCCTCGAAACCGCGATGGTCACTTCCAACTGCTATTTTCATATCACAAGCTCATCAATCCTTTTCTTAATAGCTACTTCTATCATCTCTGCACAACTGTTGAACAGCTCTTGTGGCTGGCCTATCGGATCAGGAACATCATGTTCATGCACCAATAGCAGGCACCTATTTGCCGCCTCAGGGCTCAGAGCAGCAACTGTCTCACGGTGAACTTGCTCCATCGCAAATATAAAGTCGCTTTCTTCGACAAGCTGACGCGACAGTTGCTTGCTCTTGTGAGTTCTTATATCAATCTGCTTAGCTGCGCAAGCTGCTATGGCTCCCGTACTTGCGGCAGCGCCGGCCATCTCCAAAACGCCAGCGGAAACCACTTTATAGCCCATTCTGTCGAGGTCGTCAACTTTGCATTCCAGTTTTTCTGCCAGATACTTGCGAAATATCCCCTCAGCCATCGGGCTTCGGCAGGTGTTGCCGGTGCAAACGAACAAGAATTGAATGCTCGCCAATGCCTCCAGCTCTGCTGCCGAATAGACGCCGGCCCGTAAAATCTGCAGCCCCCTTTTGCCTACCCTCGCAACGGTGCTGTTTTTCTTATATTTGCAGGGGCCACCATCCAGCAGCAGTTCAATTCGACCGGAAAACTGGTCCAGAACCTGCTCGGCGGCCACCGCCGCTTCTTGGCCTGTTACATTCGCGCTTGGTGCGACCACAGGGCTTTGTGTCTGCTGCAGCAGGATTGAAGCTATAGGGTTGTCGGGGCAGCGAATGCCTATGGAATTATCTCTATATAAGCCTGTGAAGGTCTCCGCATCAAGATTGTTTCGCTGTTGCCTTATGTCGTACTCATTCAGTTCGAATACGATAGTCAACGGGCCGGGCCAAGCCTTTGTGATCAGTTTTTGGGCCTTTAATCCGACGGTAGGCACGTACTCTTCGGTTTCGCTTTGTTGGCCGATATGTAATGTATAGCGCTTTCCCGGGCCCCGTCCTTTAAGCCTATCAAGCTTACTTAGCGAATCACTTCTGGCTCGGCAGGCGATTCCATACACCGTTTCGGTCGGAAACGCTACGAGCGCACCGGCGTCCACCATAGCCGCAGCTTCCTTGATTTTCGCCCTATCAGCTTTATCTGCGTCGAGTTTGACAATTTTCGTTGGCATAGGCCCCACAAATTACACCAAATTGTCCCGAATTGCAAGATATACTCCTTCCAAGCTTTGCGCGAAGTTGTGGTATAGACTGCTGATACTGTTGTGAGCGTGAAAGATTTGATGGACTCGGCAGGCCTTTCATAATGAAGGCGATAATAAAGATAAAGACCAAACATAGTAACAATCCTATTTTTGCATCGGATGTCATATTCTTGCCCTTCCAAAAACTATGGAAGCTGATTTGGCACAATTTAGATATTCGCCATTAGAATTTCCTCTGCGTTCTCTGTGCCCTCTGTGGCAAAAAGAAAATCCCCTTCATCCTGTTATCCTGTCC
>DAOWID010000356.1 GCA_030641115.1 Planctomycetota bacterium
ACCAGAGAAGAATCAGTCAAGGACGGAGTAGTTGGTATTGAGCCATACATCGTCAAACTGCTGCCAGCTATGCTCCAAAAAACTGTAAATTCTCTGTTGGGTGCGCTATCGCTTTCAGAAATCTACGATCATGAGCTAATGTGGTCACATTACGCGAATGAACATAAAGGCTATGTCATTGGTTTTGACAGTTCACATCCATTTTTTAATCAAAAAAAATCCGATTCCGATGAACTGCGGCATTTGAGGAGAATAGAGTACCGCGACTCACCTATAGTGATAAACTTGATGAAAACTGATGGAGCAGAGTTGTTTTTCGTAAAAAGTTCAAAATGGAAATATGAAGGTGAATGGAGAATGCTTTTGCCGTTATATGAATCAACTGAAGTTATTGACAAAAAACCTTATCCTATCCGTCTGTTTGAATTCCCACCTAAGTCTGTAAAAAAAATAATTCTTGGTGCAAAACTCGCTCACAAAGATATGGAAATTATTAAGTCCTTGACGAAGGACGAGAAATTTTCGCACGTTGGACTATATCGTGCTCGTCTTGATAGTTCATCGTATGGAATACTCATAGAGCAAGAAATTGGTTAACCTGTTGCTTCAGCAGACGTCCCTGACGGGCCGCTCCTGAGCGTATTGTTATCATCCGTTGTTTGTCCACCTGAGGCGGATAAATTTTTAATCAGTTCGGTGATATAGAAGGGGCCCTTCGACAGAGCCTGCCCTGAGCAAAGTCGAATGGGCTCAGAGTAAACTTTGCTTCGCAAGGGGAGCCTCTTATACAGGAAGAAACAGTCTGTGATTGGCGTTTTATACACACTGTATAATTATCGTACGATGCCCGTATAATAATGATAAGAGCGATTCAACCACACAACCCATTCACACCGGACGCCGAGAAATGTTGGAAGGTTATTCCAGAATGGGCACAGCGCGAAATCCTCTGCAACGTATTCTGCAGTAGATGCTCGGGTTCAGTACCCATTGTCCTTGAGAAAGCAGAAATGAGGCGAGACGAGCTGATCCTAAGGGGTAAATGCCAGCATTGCGGCAAAGACATCTGCCGTGTTGTTGAACCTGAGAACGAATAGTCAAAGTGGTGCGAAAAATCGCACTCTACATGGTTGATTCACCATTGCAATATTGGAATACCTCTTCAAGGGAAACGTCGAATATCCTTGCTATTCTGAAAGCAAGTGTCAGTGAAGGCGAGTACCTCTCCGCCGGAGTTTACCCGCCGGAGTCTACCCGCTGTCTGTCTGGCGGGTCTGCTGGGTGTGGCGAGCTTTCCGCCGTTAGGCGTCCTCCGTAAGGACTCCTTGGGACTGCGGACTGCCATTGCCGTGAGGCATACTGCGTAGATTCTCTTGGTAATCAGGTTCGTCTTGAGGTATCATCGTTTTTGATTGAAATTCAAGCTGAATCCTGACAATCGTTGATAAAATGGGATTGATTCTGCTATATATTGCTGCGGTGCTGCTTATCGCATATTGCGGTTGGGCCCTGGTGCTCTACCTTCTGCAGGCGACGTTTTTGTACCAGCCCGTGCGGGACGTCTTGGATACGCCAGCCAAATTGGGGCTGGATTTCGAAAGTGTAATTTTCAAGACCAGCGACGACCTGCTGTTGACCGGCTGGTATATCCCTGCGGACAAATCCGAGCTTACGATCCTGTTCTGCCAGGGCAACGGCGGCAACGTGATGCACCGTTTGGACAGTATTAACATCTTTCATAATCTGGGATTGAACTGCTTTATTTTCGACTATCGCGGCTACGGCAACAGCCAGGGCAAACCCAGTGAAGAGGGTACATATCTGGATGCCGCCGCTGCGTACAAATGGCTCACCGGACGAAAGAAGGTGTCCCCGGACAATATTGTCATCTTTGGCAGGTCTCTCGGCGGAAGCATCGCGACACAACTGGCAGCCAACGTCAGGCCAGGAGCTCTGGTTATTGAAAGCGCGTTTACATCGTACGTTGACATGGGTAAAAGATTCTTCCCTTATATGCCCGTGCGGTGGTTTGCGCGGTTCAGCTACAGGACAATCCACTATGTCAAGTATGTTCGCTGTCCCGTGCTGGTGATTCACAGCAGAGATGATAAGGTTGTGCCGTTCGAGTTTGGCCTGAAGCTATACGAAGCGGCAAACGTGCCTAAGGAATTTGTCCAGATTGTCGGCAGCCATAATGACGGTTTCTTGCTGTCCAAAGCCATTTACACAAAGGCCTGGCTAAACTGGCTACGCTTCCTAAAAGAGCGTGAGGTCCAGCCCATTGCCGTAAGGCCTGTCAGCAATATTCAGAGCAGCCGATCAAAATCAGCGAGTCATCGCCCTGGGTTCATACGAATGAGTTCTGCAAAATTGCAGGTTGGGCATATATTATTTAAGAAAATCCGTTTTTTGATTTTCTAAAATAATCGCTTAACTATTTGTTAAAGGACAACTTACTGTTTAACAAGAAAAAATCAAAAAACGATTTTTTCTTGTCAAAGTATGCCTAACCTGCAATTTTGCAGAAGCCTTTTCATACAAGCGAAAGGAAATGAGTGATTATGTTCCGACACAGGATATTTCAGCTCAAAGGTTTGAAAAAGCGAGCGGTATCTACTCTAACTTTTTCTGTAGCGATGGTCGTTTTGCTGGGGACGTTCAACACGGTCATGGCCGACACTTATCATGTCTGGGAAAAGGTCGAGATCACCCTGCGCGCAAAGAAGTCGTATGAAAATCCGTACAAAAACGTGCAAGTCTGGGTCGATCTCAAGGGGCCGGGATTTGAGAAGCGATGCTACGGATTCTGGGATGGTGACGACATATTTCGTGTACGTGTTTTGGCTACCGCTGCCGGCGCGTGGCGATGGCGCAGCGGCTCGAATCAGTCAGACGCCGGGCTAAACGGCATAACCGGAAATTTCAGCGCTATTGGCTGGTCGGAAGCCGAAAAACAGGAAAGTCCGTGCCGGCGGGGCATGATTAAGGCCTCGGCGAACGGGCACGCATTTGAATGGGCCGACGGGACGCCGTTTTTTCTGCTGGGTGATACGTGGTGGCCGGTGCCCACTTTTCGGTATCGCTGGTACGACGACGATAAGAAGCGCCCTATTGGTCCGCAGGCCGGGCTCAAGGATTACTTGAGGTTTCGCAAGAAGCAAGGGTTCAATTGCATTGCGATGATTGCGGCGCTTGGGAACTGGGCTAATGATGACAAGCCATCGTCGCTGAAGATGGCCGACGGGACGGTGCTGCGTTCGGCGTGGAAGCAGGCGGGCACGCAAAGCGCCAAGGACATGCACGACGAGGACGGCAATCGGGCATTTCTGTTCCCCGGCAAGGTGCCCGGCTATGAAAATTACTTCCCGGACGTGGAGAGGATCAATCCTGTATATTTCCGCAATATGGACAGGAAAATTGACTACTTGAATTCCCAGGGGTTCGTCGCTTTTATCGAGGTTGCACGCCGTGACATTGGCCAGGCCTGGAAGAAGTATTATCAGTGGCCGGAATCCTATACGCGGTACATCCAGTACATTTGGAGCCGGTATCAGGCCAACATCTGTTTGTTCAGTCCGATTCATCTCGACACGACTGGGGCTACGATACCGCCGCAAGAATGGAACGAGGCGGCCAACAAGGTGATCGAGAGGTACGGGCATCCGCCGTTCGGGACCTTGGCCGGCACCAACTCGAACCCTTCCACGCTGCGCAACTTTGGTCATACTGATAAGGCCAAGTGGCTGACGTTCCATCAGATAGGCAACAGACGCACTCACGACTTGTACCCATATCTGACGGAGATTTTCAATGCGTCGCCACCGGTGCCCGGGATCAATGGCGAGCCTTACTATGCGGGGATGTTGGACGCAGAAGGGGGGACGGAGAAGTCCGCATTGTATTGTCGCTCGGCGATGTACGGCAGCGTGTTGTCCGGCGGATTGGGTGGACATATCTACGGCGCGGGTGGCTGGCAGGGAGGATTGTGGAGCGGCGAGGTTGAAGATGCCTCGACAAGCCCCATCTGGGAAGTGATGAAGTGGCGGTCCGCAGACCAGATGCGGCATTTGAGGAGCTTTATTCTATCCGAGGGACGCAAATATCAGGAGCTTGTTCCCAGTGTGGATCTGGTCGAGCCGAACAGGTCCGGCAAGGAAAAATCGTGCATCGGATGGGCCTATTGTGCCCGCACCGCTGAGAAGGATTTCTTTCTTCTGTACTTCGAGAAAGACTGTCTCAGAGCAACGCTGTCCGGTGCTCCCGCCAGCGGCAGATACAAGGCGAGCTGGTTTAATCCACGGACCGGTCGCTGGCTCACTGCGGGCGTCTCGACGGCAGATAGCGCGGGTAAAATTACCTTGCCCAATTTTCCGGGCAGCTTGACAAAATCGGATACCGATTGGGCCTTGAAGCTTACTCTAATAGACGGCCCACCACGCTGATTATCTGCGGCAGACAGTAGATAGTTCCTGTTGCGGAAACACCATTTGTCATTCCTGCGAAGCTTGTGCCCGCGAAAGCGGGTAGCAGGAATCCAGTTTTTTCGCCGTGGACCCCTGCTCCTTCGACCCTTCGGCTGCGCTCAGGGCAAGCTTTTTTTGCTCAGGACAGGTTTCGCAGGGGTGATCCGCCTGCGGCGGACCAGTTTCGGCTTTCCGCAACAGATACTAGCTAGCATCCTACTGGGCGAGCCGAAGTGTCCTATCACTTTTTCACCCACTTCAGCTTCGCGATCTGGATGCCTTTCAAGCTCGGCATCAAGGAGGCGATATAGTAGCGGCCATCGTGCAGGATAATCTCAGGAGCCGCCACCAGCAGCGTGGCAACTTCGAGACGATTGTCATTGATACCGAAATTGAGTGGATCGGCAGAGCGAAAAACGGTCGTATGCTGGCGACGCCCATATCTTTGCGTATTGAACAGGTAATAGTGCTTCGATTCAGGATGATAGACGACGTGGGGACACTCTGCACAGTACGGCCCCGTGCGATAGGCGCTTCCTTCGGCCACGACCTTTGACGAGCTCCAGTTTCGCAGATCGGCAGAGACACGGCAGTAGTTCAGGCCGCGATGGTTCGAAGCCGGAGATCGCATCGAGTGTGCCGTGTAGTAGCAATGGTACCGGTCGCCGACCTGCAGTATCATCGGATCGCGGGCGTGTTCTCCATCTCCTTCATTGAACATCCCGGTCTTGCCGTTGTCGCGGGTCTGCCGCCGGAACTTTTTGCCGTCTTTGCTGGTGGCCTGGCAGATGTTCACCCAGTCGCCGTAGAACATAAGGTAGGTTTTGCCCACCTTTATCACATGTGGGGCCTGTAATCCACCGGGCGTTTCGCCGAAGGAAGCGTCGGCTTCCATGGCAATGCCCATCGGCTTCCAATTCGTATCTGTCAGACGCTTGCCTTCCCAGCGGTAGAAAAAGCGGGTTTTGCCATTCTTGCCGCCTGCTGTCGTGTTGCGGATGCAAGACCACAACTGCCACGTCCCATCCGCCGCCTGCCAGACGGCAAAATCGACCGGCTGCTGCCTTTCGGTCGCGTATTTGTGGTCCATCGGACTGCCGGCCACTTGCCACCACTCACCGTCAATTTGCGGTATTAAAACCTGCTTCGATCCTTCGTCTCCACATACGGTTGTACTCAAGACAACGATGCAAACGACCAATGTCGATTTGTGTCTCATTGCGCTGTCCTCCAGATCTTGCAGCTAAATTTCCATGTCGGACGCTCCAGAGCGTAACTTCTGCTCGGCGATTTCGCAAACATTTATTTTCTGAACTGATTAGTACTTGTACTCTGTTAGTTGTGATTCGATGAGTTGTCATTGCGAGGCCTGAAAGGCCGTGGCAATCTCTGGCCTTCGAACGATAGAGATTGCTTCGCTTCGCTCGCAATGACAGCCATCAGTTGAGTTGTAACAAAGTACTATTTATCTTTTGTGGCGTGTATGATGGTTGAGAAGTTACGAGCGTGATGCTGCAGGGGCGATTTGAGAATCGCCCCTGCTGATACGGTAGGCTCCAATGGGTTGGGAATTTGGCGCTGCTAATCGGTCCGGCCAGACTCTTCATCGGTCTGTGGTGACATTTCTGACACAGGAACACTGGCCGGCGTCACTTTTGCCGCCGTGTTGTTCTTGGTCGAAGGCAGACTTTGTGGCTGGTACTTTCGGTTTAGACAGCCGCGGACTATCCAGGCAACGCCGACGGCGAGAAGAACAAGGGCTGTCACGGATGGAAAAGGTCCCCTGCCCCAGGCTCGTGAAAACAACAGGCCGAGTCCGATGATGGTCAGCGCGATGCCGATAGTGATAGTTCTTATCCAAAGCGCGCCGTTCTGCTTTGGCGGTCTGAGCTCAGACAGCGGCGCGCCTTTTTCTATCGCCGTCATGATTTGTTTATGCTCAAGCCGTTTCTTAAAGTAGTAAACCACGCCGATGATCACAATGGGCGCTGCACAGCCTATCAGTATCAAAAATATTCCAAATGCTTCCTGTGGTGACATTTTTTTCTCCTTTCTATCTTAGTTCAGTTGGTGTCAAAGGCCTTTTCTACCGTTATTTTAGTCTTATTGAGCCGCTACGGGTTTCTAAGCGCAGCTTTCCTTTTCCTTCGCCGACGGTTCCTGCAAGTTTCTTCTTGCTAACTTCTCCGGTAATCATTATAGGCAGGTCGGTTCTTACCAAGCCGTAGCTCGTCGACAGCTCGACCTGGCCGGCAAAATTGGGCGGTGTTATGAACTCGATGCTTCCGTACGCGGTAACCGCGCTTGCTGTGATTTCAGCCGGGGATTTCTCCGAACAACTGATATCGATGTTGCCACTGCCCGACTTAGCGGCAATATCGTTGGCTGTAATCTGCTGGCAATTTATGCGCCCGTAGGAAGTGGATATGTCTGCCGTTTTTACAGAAGCTCGTACAACATCGATACTGCCGCTGCTCGAATGTAGCTTGATTAAATTGCCTGTGACATCATCGGTGGTAATTGAGCCGTAAGATGTGTGTGCATCGCAGTCACCGAAAGAGGCTCTTGAGAGCGTAATTTTGCCACTGCTGGTTTTCAGCGTGACGTCACCGCCCGAGAAATCTGTGCAGGTGACGGAGCCGTACGCCGTCTCCAAGTGAGCTGGACCTTGAATATCCTCAGCGGTAATCGAGCCGCTGCTACTCTTGAGCCTGATGTTGTCACCTGAAATGTGCCTGCAACTAACCGAACCATAGGCTGTCTCCAACCGTACTGGCCCCTGAATGTTGTGTGTTTTGATTGAACCGCTGCTTGTTTTGCCCTTTATGGTTCCGTTCAGGTCCGTCAGCGCAAGCGCCCCGTACGAGCTACCGCATTGCACGTTCGTTTGCCTTGGCACAGTAATATTGTAGCTGATGCTTACGGAGCGCTTCTGTTTTACGTGAGGTTTCTCGGCCACCACTTTCAGCGTTCCGCCGGCCCGTTCAAGTTCTATCTTCACCTGTTCCGCTATCTGTTTGGCCTCTTCTTCAGTGGGGGCCCTGGCAATGATTTTGGCCACTACATTGCAGTCGGCAACGTCGGCGCCGGCAACACTGACCGAGCCAAATCGAGTTTCGGCAACGAGAGTTGAACCGGCAGCGAGCGGAGTCTGACGCTGAACTGTTCTCTCATATTTGGCTTGGTGCCAATCGCCTATCTGAATATCGCAGCCGGCAACAGTCAATAGCGCCGGGACACACAGCACGACAATCAAGATTATCCAACAATTCTTCACCATTTTTTGGTCCTTCCGATTCAAAGTCGGCTCAACTGGTTATCTTATTCTTATTGAGCCGTTGTGGGTCTGAAGGTACAGCTTGCCCTGGCCCGCACCGATTGTTCCAGTTATCTTCTTTTTGCTTATCTTTCCCGTTACCGCTATTGGCAGGTCGGTTCTGACTGAGCCGTTGTGAGTGGATGCCTCAACCTGGGCGGAAAAGGCCGGCGGGCTTGCAAGCTCTATGCTGCCGTTATGCGTGCTTATCGATACGTTGCAGACAGGCGGAGCAGCTTTGCAGTAATACGCTTTAACGCCGCCATTGTGCGTCTTGAGTTGTGCATCACCTGAGATTTCTTTGCATCTGACCGAGCCGTTATGTGTTTGAAGTTTTGTGCTGCTGGAGACCTGCGTAGCGGTAACATCACCATTGTGTGTCCTGCCGCTGATCTTACCGCTGATATCTGTAATTCTCACATGCCCGTTGTGCGTCGTTAGCTCCAAGTCGGCCCGATTCGGGAGCGTTACGTCCAGATTGACGCTGATAGACTGGTTACTCCGAAGTCTGGGCTTTTCAATCTTGGCGGTCAGCTTCTTGCCCGAAGGTTCGAGGCTCACTTTCGTTTGCTCAGCCAATTTTTGGGCCTCTTCTTCGGTTACTGCACGGGCAGTAATCGTGGCCGTAACCTTGCACTCACCCACGTCGGCACCGTTGACAGTAATCGAGCCGTTGTGAGTCTGGGCCACGAACAGAGACCCCTTTTGCAGAGGAGCTGACAGTTGCACAGTCCTCTCGTACTTTGCCGTTGCGATTACGCATCCGCCCGTGGTCAACAACCAGCACAGGCAAAGTCCAACAGCTAAGCTTACCCAATAGTTCTTCTTCATTTTCGGACCTCCTGATTTTTATGAGTCCTGCAAAATTGCAGGTTAGGCATACATTATTTAAGAAAATCCGTTTTTTGATTTTCTTAAGTAATCGCTTTACTATTTGTCAAAGAACAACTTACTGTTTAACAAGAAAAAATCAAAAAACGATTTTTTCTTGTCAAAATATGCCTAACCTGCAATTTTGCAGAAGCGTTTGCATATTCGTTTTTGGTTATTCACCTTATCCTTACCAAGCCGTTATCCGTCTTCAGGTAGAGCTTGCCCACACAGCAGAGCTGCCCGGTAGTAACCGTTGCCGCGATTTCTCTCTTCTTTGCCTTTGGCAGTACCGTCACCGGCAGATCCGTTCTTATAGAGCTGTTATGCGTCCACGCCGGCCGCAAATAGCAGTTATTTCCCATTTTCTTGCCTCTCATGATTATCTGATTTCCTTTCTTGCTGGCAGTATTTTTGCCTTTTGTTGATATGTCGCGGGATTTGTATAATAGGTTTCAAAATTCTTGAAACTTTTTGACTTTAGTTGGCGACTAACAGGACGAAAGGAAGTTTTTGGCAAGGTACATGCTCGAACGCCAAAAGGATAAGTGGTTATGGCTCCTTCGCAGTGGTGACGAGCGTGCTTTTGCCGAGTTCATTGATAAATACAAAGAGACCGTGTTCTTGTGCTGCCGGAGCCTGGGCCTCAGAGAAGACGAAGCCGAGGATGTGGCCAGCGAGACGTTCTTGGCTGCCTACAGAGGATTGAAGCGGTATAGAGGCCGAGCCGAGTTGAGCACCTGGCTATGGGCCATAGCGTATCGGCAGGCCGTGACTTTCCTGCGGAAGAACCGAAGGAAGTGGCAGCTTCTGGCTGAACCGGACGAGCAGCTTGCCGATAGTGAAGAACATGGACCTGTCTCGGCAGCTCAGGACAGTGAGCAGGAAGAAATTGTATGGCAGGCGGTCAAGCGCTTGCCGCCACTCTGGGCTACGGCGGTTATACTGTACTATCGCCAGGAAAAGAGTATCGCCGATATTGCAAGGATTATGAAAGCTAAAGAAAACACGGTTAAGACGTATTTGTTTAGGGCACGCGAAAGATTGAAGTCCGCCTTGGGCGGATTAGCTGCGGCTCCTGGAGAAGACTTTGATGTCGATAGCTAAGCCAAATCAGGACAAATTGGACCGGGTCTTAGGGCAGGCTTTGCGCAGACATTGCGAGCCTGTCTCGGCTGATTTCACTGACATGACGTTGACGCGGATCAGACGAGCCGAAGAGCAGAAGATTTTAGCCCGCATAGTCCTGCAGGAGAAACTTGCCCTGGCCGGCTGTATTGCCTTGGCCGGCATTGCCATCCTTGTGCCATTGGCTTTTCCACATATTGCTGTTGCGGCCTTTCGGAGTATTGCGGCAGGTGTGACAACAGAGGGAAGGGCCTTTGTCGATAGCATCCCACAAGCTATAAGAGCCTTCAGCGGCGACTGGCAATTCTATACGATACTCGGGGCCGTGTCTGTTTTCGCTGTCTATAGCCTTGTCGAACTGTTGGTGGGCCATAGGTTAAGAATAGCGTGAGCAATAGACCCAGCGCTAGTACTTTGTCATGATTGAATCTGTGGCTTGTCATTCCCGCGAAAGCGGGAATCCACACTCATCGAGAGCCTGGATTCCGCATCAAAGCCTGCCCTGAGCGCAGCCGAATGGGTGCGGAATGACAACTCACCAAATCAAAGTTGACACACTACTGGACGCCTCTCCAGGCCAAACAAGTAAGGCTTCCAGCTCAGTCGCCATCAAATCGTTTTCTTGAACCAAACACGGCCTCCCGCTCAAAACACTTATTTCTCACGCCAGATCACCATAATGCCGATAATTTCTGCGAAATCTGAGATTTTTCTTGATGAGGATAGGGCCAATTTGGTATAAATAAAGGTACAGGTAGGTCTGTGGTCGTAGTTTTCTACAGTGCTGGATGCTTAGGGTCTCTTATAATTCAGGAGGAAGGTAGATAATTATTGATTTTTTATGGGACGTTGTTTGAGACAGGCACGGTAGATGCTTAAGCTCAGCATACTTGTCGAAAACAACCGGCGTTTTGGTGTGTGGCCAAAGCGCAGCTACTGTAACTTTTTTGAAGGAGGTTCGTTATGTCTCGAAAATTGATTTATTTAATTTGTTTTGTTTTGGTGCTGGGCCTGACCGGCAGCGCTTCAGCCGAGGTATCGGGCTGGTGGAACGAAGACGTCGGCGCCCCAGCTCCCGGTGACGCTACCGAGAGCGCCGGCACGTTCTCTGTTACCGGCGATGGCCATGACATCTGGGACAGCTCCGACAACTTCCACTACGTGTACAAGCAGCTCACCGGCGATGCCGAGATCATCGTCCGCGTCGTGGACGTCGGCTCCGGGTCGAACGCCTGGGCCAAGGGCGGTGTCATGATTCGCCAGGACAACACGCGGCCATCCGCGGACGCGTACATGGTTCTCACCGGCGGCGAGGGAGGCGGCGCCGGCTTCCAGTGGCGAGATAGCGCAGGTGCTGGTGCGGGCTGGGCGGGTGTCAACGCGGATCCTGCGGTAACCCCGCCATACTGGGTCAGGATGGTCCGAACCGGAAACAGCTTCCAGGCTTTCCTCGCCCCTGACGGCACCAACTGGACAGAAGCGGCGGGCTCGCCGCATACGGTTAACATGACCGACCCGGTTCTGATCGGGCTTTGTGTGACCTCGCATGCCGCCGGCGAGCTCCGGACGATGCAGTTCGACAACCTCTTGATGACGGGCAACATCACCGACAAGGCGCCGCAGTTAAAGGCATGGGACCCCGACCCGGTTGACGGTGCTACAGGTTGGACCTCACCGCTGCTTTCGTGGGCGCCCGGAGAGACTGCCAGGTGGCACGATGTGTACCTCGGCACCAATCCGACGCCGGGTGCTGCTGAGTACAAAATGCGCCAGCCCTTAGCCTGGAACATG
>DAOWID010000434.1 GCA_030641115.1 Planctomycetota bacterium
GACAATTTGAAAAATAAAGTCAGAATAATTGTTGACATTATCTGTGTTTCTGGTAAGATTCAAGCGTGAACGTAGCATTGATATTCCGAAATGCCTTGATATGGGCCTTTGGCCGAGGTTGCACATCACTATTGGTGCTGCGTTCACGCCTTGGCCAGGGGTCTTTGTTTTGGAGCACGCTATGAATCTCACAAAAGAAAACATTAAAGAGCATGTCGATATTGATCTTGAAACCAGTTGCTGGAATTGGAGGCACGCTCAATATGGAGGATACGGAAGGCTTTATCATAACAGCCAAACGTGGCGTGTTCACAGGTTTGTTTATGCCCTGTTTGTAAGCCCAATACCCAAAGGCTTATGCGTTTGCCATCACTGTGACAACCCGTTATGCGTCAATCCTAAACATCTTTTTCTTGGAACGAATCGAGATAATACTCAAGACGCGATGCGAAAAGGCAGACTGGCCACTGGTAAGCGGCAAGGTACACACACGCACCCAGAAAGTCGCGCCTTCGGCATAAAGAACGGGAACTATACACATCCTGAATGTCGGCCTTGTGGCGAGAAACACGGAAGAGCCAAATTGACTGCGAAAGAAGTGGTGAACGTGCGTTGTCTCTGTGGTAGTGGAACCACGCAACGCGCGGTTGCTGCTTTATATGGGGTTCACCAAGCAACCATATCGCTTATCATTCGTCGCAAAAAGTGGAAGTCAATAAAGTGAAGCCGAAATCCAGCCCGCAAACCCGTTGCTATGCGAAGCGGAAGGCAGACTAATGGCAATAAAATCCAGCGACTTACCCGAAAACGTCCAGCGACGGATTGCTGCGCAGGAAAAACGCAAGTCGGATACGCGAGAATATCTGCGGACGAGTGCACCATCGGCGCAGCAGAAAGGTACTTACCGTCTGGAACGTGATTTGATTAAGGACGTTCTGATAATCCTTGACGGCGTCGGTATCTATGCTTGGAGGAACAATTCCGGCGCAGCGGGGGCGGGTAAGGGTTTCGTCCGGTTCGGGCTAAAAGGTTCTGCGGATATTATCGGCCTGCTGCCGCCGTCAGGTAAGTTTCTGGCTATCGAGTGTAAGGCGCGCCGAGGCAAGCCTACGCTCGCGCAGGAGGAGTTTCTTGAGCGAATAAGGGCAGACGGCGGCGTTGCCGCCGTCTGCCCACCCGCCAAGCCGGAGAAGCCGAAGGTGCGGCTGGAGGTAATACAAATGCGAGATAGTAAATGGGGGATTGATATTACTGTTTGCAATGCTGGCGTTTCATTCGGCTTGTACGATTCAAGCGATGACGCATTGACTGCAAGACATAATTTCGCGTGGATTCTTGAACTTGCCGGCATCGACGTGGAGGTAGTAAATTGAACGTTCTCGCCATAGACCCATCATCGACGTGCACCGGCTACGCTGTGTTCGCTGACGGCAAATTGGTTGATGCTGGCCTATACAAGCCGTCCAAGAGCGGGCTGGACGCCATACAGCGAATATCTGATATGCTGGATGATTTCAGAGCAATGCTGGGGAAGGTTGACTACGATGCGGTGGTGATAGAAATACCTATCGGCAGGCAACATACGCAGACGCCAGGTAAAAAGAGCGGGTTCGCAATTTGGGGACTGGCCTGTGGCGCCTTCTGGGCGACAGCGAGAGCGTGGCCAACCTGCCGGACATTCCCCGTGTCGAATACCATTTGGACGCGAGGTAAATCAAAGGCCGATAGGCAGTTGGCCGCGTCGCTGATGTACAAAGGCTACGATTCCTCGCAGGACAAGGGCGGCGACGTGAGCGATGCGGTCTGTCTGGGGCACTGGTGGCTGAATCAGCAGACGCCGAAGGGCTTATTTTGTGTCCGTGCGCTTCAGGATAGCGAATTGGGATATTACATCAATATAAGGAGCAAGCGATGAGCAAAAAGACCAAGATAACCCAAAGGGATGCTCAAGTGCTTGCCGACAAAATCAATGCGGCGTCTGATGGCGACTCTATTCCTGTCAGCAAAAAAGAATTAATGATAATCTTTTCTGGTTATCTTATTCCTGTTGGTAACGGCGATTATGCCATAAACCCGTTCCTCTTTTACTTTGACCGATACCGAACCGTATCAATACGTAAGCATAAGACAAGGAGCAAGCGATGAGATACCGCGTAGTTGTCCAATCGAGCGAATATCACGAAAAATCCTATGTTGTCGAGGCTGATAACGAAAAAGACGCCGAAATAAAGGCTGTCGCGGCAGCAGAAAAAGAGGTTTATGAAGATAACGAACCAGTTAATTGGAAATACCTCTGCGAAGAAATGGAAGTGTTCGCGCCCATCACAAAGGACGATAATGCCTAAAAAGTAAAGGAGAAGAAAATGACGAGCAATCGAGAAAAGATGCTGATAGTTGCGTTAGCGATTACTTTGTTGGTAGGAACGGGCCTGTTGCTGTCGGTGGCCGACAAGACGCCCGAAGCGCCGTCCTATGACCGATGGTATATTATCAAACCCACGAAGCATTGTCCCAATTTTTACCTGTTCGACAAAGAGGCTGGGGCGCTTTATGTGGAGTCTTACAGCGGCAGCGGGAGCGAAAAGCATTACCACTGGACACTTCATCTTCCGCCGCCAACGCCGCCAACCACCACCCAGCCTGCGAAGAAATAATCGCTTTCGCGTTTTTTTACGCTTGACAAGACCGCGAAGATGATGATGATAGGACTTATGGACGAAGCAACAAGATATTCCAACATTGAAAATCCTAACCACGCGGCGCAAGCCCTTTCCAGTGTCTTGCTGGTTCGTCCAACTTGCCCGCGTGGTTGTTTTTTTGAGGTATGGATCAATGAAACACCACAAGCGTATCCAGTATCTAGTTGATTTTTTCTATTCATCCGATAGCAGCAAGCAAGTGCCATTGAGAATTGCAATATTAACGGGACAGTTTAGCGGGGCGGATTTAGATCGGGACGAATTGACGGAACTTCTCGATATTCTTTTCA
>DAOWID010000115.1 GCA_030641115.1 Planctomycetota bacterium
GCAACTCTGTTGTGCAATGTACGCAGATATCTGGATGGGTTTGAGAACGATGATGACAGTTACGACTGGCATCCCCTTTTGGGGAATGTGGAAACGATTGTGCTTGAGTATTTTGACGGCGAACAATGGTTGGAGGAATGGGATTCAAACGAGAGGAAGTATTTACCCCAAGCGGTGAGCATTTCACTTGTTCTGGAAACTGAGGATACAGGCCCTCTTTCATTTGTATCCGCTGCTCATATAGTCTGTCGAGAAGCTCAAATCGACAGGACCACGGTCCAGAGAACTGCCCCACAGGGGCCTCCTAAGGGACAAAAACCATAGCAGCTCCAATGATTCAAAGATCATCAAGAAACAACGAGCCAGGGATTGCCTTAATCGCTGTTGTGTTAATTATCGCAGTGCTAGTGGCCATTATTCTGGAGTTTAATTACGAGTCACGAATAAAGCTTCATCTTGCTGACAATTTCCGTTTCGCTGCTAAGGCTTTGAGTTGCGGCGAAGCGGGCATTGCTATTTCGATGGCAGCATTGAGGCAAAACGATGATATCCTCGGGGACGAAAAACTCAGTCCGTTCTTCTCTGGAAAGGTTCAAATCCCAATTGAAGAAGGTTATTGCACTATATCTGTTGCTGACGAAAGCGGCAAGATCAACATAAATGCTCTGAAGCCCCCTGATGGCCGGCTTATGCGCTATAGAATCGATCAAATGCTAAGACTGGTTGACCTTCTGAACTACCAGTATGGAGAACACGCTCCTATCAGCTACAGCCTGATTCCAGCAATGATTGACTGGGTTGATTCTGATGATGACGTAACAGTCCTGCCCTTTGTGAAAAGGGATAATGCAGGCGCTGAAAATGACTACTACCAGGAACTCACAGAGCCTTATTCGTGTAAAAATGCTCCGTTTGATATCTTGAGTGAATTGTTATTGGTAAAGGGGATGACGACAGAAATATTCAATGGTCGACCCGGGAACGAACGCGAGGGCATAGAACCAGTCGATGGAATTCGGCAATTTTTGACTGTTTATGGCGATGGCAAGATAAACATTAATGAAGCTTCGACCACAGTTGTTCAAAGTCTTTCTGATAGGATAGACTACCATTTGGCACATAGCATTGTCGAACAGCGAAAATTTGGACGGTATGAGAGTGTTGCACAGCTAAAAAACGTCCCTGGTATGACACCGCAAATATATGAGTCCATCCGCGGACTGGTAACCGTCAAAGCGGAGGACCGTTATTACACGGTCACCGTGACTGGTGTTGCAGGTCAGTTTGCGCAAAAGATCCAGGTTGTGCTTAAGAAAAACAGGCAGAAAGTACGAGTGACACCAGTTTTGCGCCGGGAGCTTTAAGAATATGTGAAGTAACGATGTGTTTGTGAGCTCTATTGAGGTGGTTTAGTGTGAAGCGCTCGATTGGGATTGACGTTACCGAGAATAAGATAAGCGTGGTCCAACTGTACCATGGTCGGGACAAATTGTCTCTGGAGCGGGCATACACACACCTCATACAGAGCAGTACCCCACCGAAAGGTGATTCTCCCGTAGATCTCCCCGCCGTGGTCAAAGCCGCAATGAGCGAAGGAAAGTTTGACAAGGGTGCGACGGTGGTGGCGGCCATGCCTTCTGGCAGAGTGTTTTTTCAGGGCTTCAAAACAGACCTTACAACCAATGAGGACGTTCGGCGGCTTTTAAAGTTTGAAATCGAAGACGATTTCCCTATCCCCTTTGATGACCTTGTTGCTGACATCTGTAGCTATCGTGAGCTGAATGAGCATGAACGAGAATACCTCGTTGGTGCCGTAAGCCGCTCAGAACTTCGGGATCAGGTTAAAATGCTAACTGAAGCAGGCCTCGAATGTTCGACTGTTTCTGCGGATGCTTGTGGACTTCATACGGTTGCGGCCCTAAATCATGACCTAAGTCACAACACGCCTTCTTTTGTTCTTTATGTGGATGTTTGTCGAATAATTCTCGCAGTAAGCGATAACAACCGGCTTGTATGTGTCAGATATTTCAACTATAGTGATTCATTAGAGAGCACAGCATCTATGCTGGCACGAGAAATTGAGCTGACTTCGCGGGCAATATTCAACCCATATCCTCCCATGCCTTTGAAAATCCTGCTCAGTGGGAGCGACAAACTGGTTCATAACATATGTGAAGAGTTTGGGAGAGAAACCAGTTACGAAGTTGTTGTGTTAAACCCATGTTCGCGCATAAGCTGCCCGCGTACGCAGCAGGTGGACGGTGAGCTAAGCATTGCCTTGGGCTTGGCATTGATAGGTGCGAACAAGAACAGTGAGGTACTGGATTTCCTTGCTGCAGATATATCCAAAAGAGACCAGATAGCCAAGATAAAGCGAAGTGCGGTCGCCTTTGGCCTCCTGCTTCTGACGATCATAGCTTTGCTGGTTGGCAACCTTTTTATGCAACTCAATGCCTTGGAAGACGAACAGCAGCGCATCCAGCAGGGAATCAGGGAAGTGTTTGTGCAAACCCTTCCGGAGGAGGAAAGGATTGTGAACGAGCTTGCGCAGATGACTGAACGGTATGAGGCACTGAAGGCCGAGTATGACATTCTTGCGACCGCGATGGGAGATAGAGCGTCACCACTTAGGGTTCTACAGCGTTTAAGTGAAAAGCTGACATCAGATCAAAATGCGACCGTTTCCCACATTTCTGTGACTGCCGAATCGGTTCAACTCGCCGGCACTAGCGATTCATTCAAATCTGTGGATAATCTGATTGATATATTACGCCATATATCCGAATTTCATTTGGTTGAACTACAGAATATAAATGTTGATCCCAAAACCGGGAGGGTGCCTTTTAGCCTTTTGATTACGACGGGGTCGAATTAAGGGAGCTATAGACTTGACACACAGAGAAAAGCAATTTGTCATTGGTGGGGCAGTTCTTCTCGGGCTGATTGTGGTATTTCAGGTCTTTGTGAGGCCGGCAATCAGTCGGGTCAGGACACTGAGACGCGTCGTAGCTGATAAACGGAAAACGTCCGGCGAGTTGCAGACTATAAGCCGGGAATATAATGTAATTCGGAGCCATTTGGAGCAGATACGCCAAGAAATAGGGCAGCAGCGAGAAGAGGAGGGAATTTTATCTTTTATAGAACGCATACAAAAAGACTGTGGTCTGGCACAGAAGGTTGTTTACATGAAACCAACTACTACCACCATTAGCGATATCCATGAAGAGAGAATTGTTGAGGTCAAGTTTGGGGCCGTTACACTGGAGCAACTAATTCAATTTTTGTCAAAAATAGAATCTTCGCAACTACCAGTAGGTATCAAGGTCCTGGATATAAAACGCGAGACCCAGAATCCCCGGCTGCTCGCCGCGGTAGTTCAAGTGGCGAGCCTGTCAACCATTGAGCAGGATGACCCGACTGCACCAAGTTCCGCAGCTATGAGGTAAAATCTATGTTTTTGGGTCAAAACTGTTTTATCTCATTCGCTCTTCGCTATTGGAATCGCCCCTCTATGATGAATCAACCAGAAACTTGCATCGAATTCCTTTACTGCGGCTTCTCTCCTTCATGCCAATGATCCGCAAACACCATCAGGTCCCAGACATCTATATAGCAATCCGGATCTCCAAAATCGGGACCGGTCAAGTCACATTTGTAACACTTTGAATCCCAGTTTGGATCAGCGCACCGCGTATGCTGTCAATGGGCGCGTTAAAACCAGCCACCAATGTGTGGGTTAAAACCAGCCAGTTGTTCCTTTCCATATATAGCGAATTTGCTTTGTAATTCAAGACAATTTGGCCTCTTCCATCCTTAGATCGCGGAAGGGGCGAGACCTGTATCGCTCGGACCGGCGGCGCGGCGAGAATGGGCCACACAAGAGTTCGTCGGAGCCTCGCCGCCGCACGCCGAGCGGGACAGGTCGGTCGAAGTCTAATCTGGCTTACTCTTTTTGCGAGCACTGTCATTGTTATCCTTTTTGGTGCTATTGTTTACAGCCCTGTCTTTGAGCCGATAGCTGTGGCCCGTAATGGTAATGATCTCGGCGTGATGTAGGAATCTGTCCAGGATCGCGGTGGCCGAGGGAACATCGCCGAGCAGCTTTCCCCAATCCTCCAGCGGTCTGTTCGAGGTCATTATCGTGGATTTTGTCTCGTACCGCCGCATGATGATTTCAAACAGGTACTCGCCGGAGCGTTTGGGCAATTGCTTAATGCCCATATCATCGATTATCAAAAGATCGGGCTTAAGGTATTTGGCCATAACGTTCTCCTGGCCAGCGAATGCTTCATCATGCAAAAAGTCTCGTATTGCATCAAAGATCGAACGGTATCGAACAGTAAAGCTGCTCTTGATAGCCTGGTATCCAATCGCTTGAACCAAATGACTTTTTCCTGTACCTGGAGGTCCTAAGAACAGGCAGTCATGACATTCACGGATAAATCGGCAGCTCGCCAAATCGTATATCTGTTTCTTCTTAATCGATGGATTAAACTGCCAGTCGAAATCTTCAAGGGTTTTTAGCTCCCTGAACATCGCAGCCTTGATTCGTCGATTGATCTGACGCTCTTTTCGTACAAGCAGCTCGTCTTGCAGCACCAGTTCGAGGAACTCGGTGTGAGTCAGACCATTACCTGCGGCCTCTTGTAGACGCACCTCCAGTGACTGTGTCATACCTGAGAGCCGCAACTCCTTTAATGCTGTTCGCAATGCCTCATTCATAATACTCTATCTCCTTCATATAAAAGTTTTCGTTCCCCAAAGGAACCTACCTGAGGGATCTCTTTACTATCGCTTCATAATCA
>DAOWID010000135.1 GCA_030641115.1 Planctomycetota bacterium
AGCCGTCGCCGCCACCTTTGGCGTGCATGTACATTTGGACATGTATCCTCGAAGCAGAGGTTGTTTAGCCGTCGCCGGCACGGCGACGTTCTCCGCGATACATGATACGCACCCTTGGCCTCGAGCGAAGCGAAGGCACGCAATACGAACACGTCATTGCGAGCATCGCTCCGCGATGCGCGGCAATCCCACTTCCAAATAAGCAGCCTATTGAGCACCTGTCATCCCGAGCGCAGTCCGCTACAGGCGGACGAAGTCGAGGTCGTCAGACGCGCCTTCGACGAGGACATGGCCATCGAACTCAATCTCATTGCGACCAACCAAGCAACGCCTGCCCTGTGAAGCCTTGGCCAAGCAGGAATCCCCTCACTAATCACCAATCACCCCCAACGGCGAGCCACCAATGACGAGCGCGTTTCGGATTTGCTTGCATCCGCTGTGGCGGGTCGTGCTTAGAATTTCGGATTTCTTGCCGATACGCTTCACGCTTCACGAAATACAAAGCAACTTCCTGCAAATCTATGCAATCCGTGGTTGAAGTCTCTGTACTACAATCCTTCAACTTCTTGTTTTTTGTGCACGTTTTTTATTATGGCTTATTGTAATGTCATTATTTACAAGAATTTATGAGACATTTTTTGCAGAAGAAACTTTTTGGTTGTGGCCGATGGGCGAAGCCCGAGGCCGCGCCAAGCTCTCTGTGGCCTCTGTGGCCAACCCTGCGTTTTTGATTGAAGCAGAGGTGGTCGGCGCAGACTGATTTACATGCTGGAAATGTAGGCTAAGCAGGAAAGTGTTGATCGGAAGGAATTTAGATCAGCGGTTTACAGTTCGCTGGGCCTTGCGCATACGCCGTCTATTTTTCTCTGAAGGTTTTTCATAATAGGCCATGCGCTTCATATCTCTAATCAAACCCTCTTTTTCGCACAGCTTCTTGAAACGTCTTATCATTTGCTGCACGGACTCACCTGAACGCACTTTTACTTTTAGCACAAAAAACTCCTACTCTAATTACAAATCAAAACCCGCGACAAAACATTACACTATTCTTAATTCGTCAAAATCTTCGAGTCATATTACGTTAATGCAGATTTCATGTGTTTTCAAGTCAAAAAATGCCTATTGATAGTTTTTTGCCCAAAAATTTAGTCTTGTCGGCCGATAAGACCGCCGTTGGCCTAAGAAAACAACATTCACCAAATATTTTAGCTTCATTGAGTAATACCGGCAAAATATGTTAAAATAGAATGGTTATCTTGGAGGTATTGTGTAGTTGGAGAAATTGCGTCAGACGCTAAGAATCAGAAAAGAGCGGGCCATATTGGTAGCAGCTCTGCTAAGCGCCCGCAGTGACAGCGACGATTTGGCTGAGCTTACCGCCTTGGCCGAAAGCGCCGGTGCAGTCATCGTCGATAGATTTCAGCAGAAAATCCGCAAAATAAATCCCGCTACTTATTTGGGTAAAGGCAAGGCCCACCAGCTTGCCCAGCGAGTCAGGCGCTTCAAAGCCGATGTCGTAGTTTTTGACAACGACCTTTCGCCCAACCAGATTCGGGAGCTTGAAGAGCTTATCAACATAAAAGTCCTGGACCGCAGCGAGCTGATCTTGGACATATTTGCCACCAGAGCGAAAACAAAGCAGGCCAAGCTCCAGGTCGAGTTGGCCCAGCTCGAATACACGTATCCACGACTGACCAGGATGTGGTCCCACCTCGACAGTGTAGCGGGCGCAGGCGGCGGAACCGCTGCCGGAACTGTCGGCGGCATAGGAACCAGAGGCCCGGGCGAACAGCAATTGGAGATCGACCGCCGATTGGTCGGCAAGCGAATCACAGAACTCAAGCGAGAGCTTACAAACATCGATAAGCGCAGGATTCGTGAGATTAAAGGCCGAAGCGGCTTGTTCAAAATCTGCCTCGTTGGCTATACCAATGCCGGCAAGAGCACGCTATTAAACACGCTTACCGATGCAGGCGTCTTTGTCGAGGATAGACTCTTTGCAACGCTGGATACGCGAACGAGGAAATGGACGCCGGCCAGAGGTGCAGAAGTGCTCATCAGTGACACTATTGGCTTTGTAAAGAATTTACCTCATCAATTGGTTGCCTCGTTCAGGGCCACACTCGAAGAAGCTGTCAACGCAGATTTGCTCGTGCACATCATAGATGTGTCGAATCCCGATGCGCTGAATCAAATTGAATCTGTAGATAGTGTTTTGGCAGAGATTGGCTGTGGCCAGAATCCGACCTTGAAGGTTCTCAACAAAGTTGATATTGTCAAGAAGGTTGGCCAGCTTGAAATGCTGCAGACTCTTTTCGTTGATGCGGTGGCCATATCAGCCAAGACAGGCCTTGGCCTCGATCGATTAAGCGAAGTAGTCACGGCAAAATACAGGGGTGACGAAGTTCTGCTCCGCGTCAGCAGTAGCCAATCAAACGGCAAAGTCCAAAGTTTCCTGCGTGCCCACGGCCAGATTTTGAACGAGCAATATTTGGATAGCTCTGTTCTGATTGATGCCAAACTTGGCCGAAACCAACTGGCCGGCCTAAAAAGACTCCACCCCGACAACCTCGAAGTTATTCAGAGCTAACAGACTTTCGTATTGCGTACTGCGGAAGAATTAGCCACAGAGGGCTTGGCGCGGCTTCGCTTCGCTCAGCCGCAACCAAAAGAGGTGAAAGGTGTTGCTTTTTGGTGTATGGTATAGATGACAAGACACGAGCCGTTCTGAAGGAGCAACGCCATGGGCAGCGCCAAGGAAGCTGATGTGAGCAAGCTGGACAATCCAGCCTGGTCAAAGGCTAACCACCAGGCCAGAACGGAACTTTGCGTGTAGGGAGGTAACGAACTAGGCGGGGCCGAAGGGAAGGCGGATTATCGGCCACAACGAAAGTGAAGGTATACAGCCCCGAAATTGTCAACATTGCACGA